>CAIOJS010000154.1 GCA_903858655.1 uncultured bacterium
CGAACATCCTTGCATACTCCCATTATATCAGTACAAGAAAAGTTTACGGTCAGAGTAGATAATTTCTGAAAATCAATATTATTGTCTAAAGGCACATCTTTAAGATGGATCTTAAAAATCTCTTTTCTTGCTGCTTCATCTGGTCCTGGAACATATATACTCTTCCCAAATCTTCCATCACGCATCGCCGCATTATCTATAAGCCAAGGCAAGTTGGTTGCTCCAAGAACTAGTATACCTTCATCTTCAGTTGCGTTTTGCATATCCACTAGAAATGCATTTATTTCTTTTCTTATAAATGCATTAATCTCTTCTTCTCGCTTATGAACAACACCTTCAACTTCATCAATAAAAAGAACACACGGTCGATTCTCTTTTGCGCATTTGAATAGATTATGAATATTTTTTTCAGATTCACCATGCCACTTAGCTGATATCTGCCCTGCTTTTATGTAAGAAATACCTGCTTCTCCCGCAATAGCTCTTGAAATGAATGTTTTTCCACAACCAGGTGGCCCATAAAGAAGTATCCCGCCACCAATCGGTTGTTTATATTTTTTTGCTACCTCGGGCTTTAAGAGTGGTTTGATTATTAGATCGCTGAGCGTTTCCTTCAGTTCTATCATGCCCCCAATTGTAGAAAAATCTTGTTTGGGTTTTTCTACATTTACATCGATTGGTTCTACATCGGTGTCAGCGGCGTTTCCAATCGGAAGGATATCTAATTTGGTAGGTTTAGTTTGATGAGATATTTGTTCTTTTAGCCGCAGATATCTTTTGCCGTATGTATCAGTAAGATACTCAGAATCTATTTTACCTGCAGATTCTATATCTGAAATCGCACCAGAAATATCTCCTCGTTTTTCCTTTATCACAGATCTGTAATGATATCCCGATGCACAATTATTATTCAACTCTATTGATTTATTCACATCTGATTCAGCATCGGCATAATTTCCAAGAACAGTTTTTACACTTGCCCGTCTTGCGTAATCGCCACTGTTATATGGAGAAAGATCTATGGCCCTATCATAATCTCTTAATGCGTCGGCGTATTTACCGTTCCATCGTAATGCGAATGCCCGTAGTGAATATAACGATGAATTGAGTGGATAAATTTCAAGTGCGCGATTACATTCATCGATTGCAGCTGCATAATCTTCTGCGTCGATTTTTTTCCAGGCTTCATCTTCATATTCGTCCGGTGATTTTTTCATCAAATCAGGTGTTTGCGCTGCAGAGCCCCCACTGTTGTTACTCACATGCGTTTCCGATTGTTTCACCTCATCCTTTCCATTTTTACTCGGCATTTGATCTAATATGTGTTGGCTAAGAAAATACAATGTTATTTCATCAGAACTTTCTTTATTCATAACTCGTATGTTCACCCATCCTCTATGAACAAAATCTTCAAGTATTTCCTTAATTAAATTAATGGATGGGGCGTTGACATTGTTTTTCCAGCAATCATTCACTATTGCATCATTAAGTGTTTGTAATGGAGTAGCCGCAGAATAATTTTTAAGTGCGTTAAGCAACTCTTGTTCATGAACAGTGAGGCTATTCCAGCGGAATATCATATAGTATTGCCACTTACGCCACTTTTCTTCTTCAAGTGATTCAGTAAATAAAAAATCTGGACCGGATGGGCGTGAAGGTTGGTTGACCACATTATTTCTCTTCGGTTGTTTCTGTTCTTCCATGTGAGTTGTTTGTTCTGCTGCTATAATTTTACTTTTCCACTGAAGGGCGTGTGGGTTGTGTGGTTCAAGTTTCAAAATAGAATCAAAAACTCGCAAAGCCTTGTCCATCTCACTCCCACCGAATAAAAATTCGCCTTCCGCCAGAAGAACCGCTATGTTATTTGGTTCAAGCTTCAAAATAGCATCAAAATATCCTGGATCCTTGATCTTCGTAACCCAATCATTTGGGAGGCGTAGGGCGCGCGCGTTGCTTGGCGCCGTCGGGGGCTTCCATACGATTCTGAACAGGCTTCCGGGTTTGTCGGGCGCTTGCTCGTTGGCGTATGTCACGATTGTGTCTTTCGCCCAATGGCTGATCTTCATCCAGTTTGAGCATAAGTAGGATTCTTCAAACTTCATCGGCCCATTTACTAGATAATATCCACCCGCCATTCAATCAACCACACTTAACTTTAAACGAACTACATAAAATAATTTATATCGTTATCTTCTTCCCCTTCTCCACATCCAAATGCTTCGGGAACAGCTCACAGCCGTGTGTATGCACAGGCACCAGCTTTTTTGGCTTGATTTTGCCAATCATATCGAAAATCTCCTGCATCGAAGCATGCCCGGAAGCGTGCAGCTGGTGGTGCGGCATTGAAAACTTGTCCAGCCAGTTGTGCAAAACTTCATCTTGTAGTTGTGACATCGGATCTTCTTCAAACGGCTCGCTCATTGAGTGTATGCACACGCCGCCCTTGGGCTGAACGTCAATAAGCTCCTGCAACTGCGTGAAATCAAGTTCCCAAATAATATCCTTTTGGTTTTCCTTAACCCACCCCGAATCAACGGTGTGCTCCAGCATCTCTTTCTCCCATTTCTTGTAAGCTTTCATCTCGCGCGCGTAAACCCTGATATTCTTGTCCTTTAGCGGGCTTGGAAGCGCCAGTTTCTCGTCTTTCTGCAGGCTGATGAGCAAGTGCGCTGTTTTCATGCTAATAACGAGCGTTTTGCCCTTCTTTGACGCCAATTCATAGAACGAGCGGAACCTGTCCAGATCTTTTGGGTACCTCATAGCCAAGATAAGGCCCTTTGTTTCATCAACTACCTTGCCGCTCCCCTCCCTGACAATCTGCTCGGTGTGGTTCTTTCGCTTTTCACCAGCGCTAACGCGAGTCCCCTCTATTATGAGCACATTCGGCTCGAATTCGACTGCCTTTTTCACGAATTCATCAGTCATTTCGGGCTTGTTGCCATGCGAGCGCAAGTCCCCAGAGTATACGAGCCGGCCATCCTTGGTTTCAACAAGGAAACCATACGCGCCAGGCACTGAATGATCAACATGAATAGGCGTTATTTCTAAGTCGCCAATGGCAATTTTCTTGCCCGTCCTGAAGGAATGGACATCATTTGCTGGAACTACTGTCTTATCACGCCGCTCTATCGGTTCTTCGCTGAAAAAGAACGAATTTGTCGTCTCCTGCGTGGACTCCAATATCGTCTTTGCTGTTTCGCCAAGGTAAATCGGTATATCTTGATGGAGATACTGCAGGTGCGCGGTGTGGTCAAAGTGGGGGTGGGAGATGAAGATAGCGTCAAACGC
>CAIOJS010000155.1 GCA_903858655.1 uncultured bacterium
CGTATGTTGAACCGTCAATGCTGTAAGTCATGCCTAAGCCTGTAGGTGCCATAATGGTGATAGTTCCTGTGGCAACAGTGCAAGTTGGTTGTATTGTTGCACCAGCAGTTGGAGCAGGCGGTGTTGCCGGTTGGGCATTCACCGTGACAGCAGTTCCTGTTGAAATACATCCCGCAGCACTTTTTGCTGTTACAGTGTAAGTATTTGCAGCGACTAGGGTAAATATTCCTGTAGTATTCACATATGTAGAACCGTCAATACTATACGTCATTCCTAATCCTGTAGGAGCCGTAATGGTGATAGTTCCTGTGGCAACGATACATGTAGGTTGCTGTGTTGCACTAGCAGTTGGAGCAGGCAAGGTTGCCGGTTGAGCATCTATAACAATATTGGCAGAGGCAACAGAAGTACATCCCGATGCATTGGCTACTGTGTAAGTATATGTTCCGGTGGTGAGGTCAGTAATGGTGGTGCTAGTACCGCTTCCATTTGTGGTTGTCCCTCCGGGGGTTTTAGTCAAAGTCCAAGTTCCGCTAGGCAATCCGTTTAACACAACACTTGCTGTTGCTAATGAACATGTAGGTTGGGTAATAGTTCCAATGGTAGGTGCTGTTACCGGTGCACAAACAACATTTATGGAATAATCTTCCACCTCACCATACACCGATACACCACATGGTGCAGTAGCTTCTTCGTTATAATGTATTCTCGTTCTCAATCGTTTTAAGCCTGCAGGTGCATTGGATGGACAAGCAATTGTTGCTGTATAGGGTCCGCCTCCGGGAGTTCCTGTAACCGTAATGGCAACATCATCGGTGAAATCGCCATTCCCATTCCAATCTACCCAAACACCACATTGGTCGCCGGCATAAGGTAAACCGTTGGTAACAATGATTGGCAGCGTTGCCCCTTGTACAATATTAGTGGAAAGAGCGGTATAATTGACATATCCTCCCGATGTGCAAGCAGTGGTATTATTGATGGTTCCGACGGTTACTTGTGAAATAAATTCATCGCAGATAGAAGCACTCGCATCGCAATAGGTAATTTCAATCTGCCGGCTGCCAGTAGGATTAGTAACGGTGAGAGTTCGAGGTGTTATTACAGTTACCGAAGTACACTGCGCATCTAAATAATCCCCTAAAGTAGCAGTGGCAGGAATGTCAAACGTAAGCCAAAAGTAATTGGTTCCATCGCTCAATGTTTGATTTCCTGTGATGGTGAAAGTTCCGTTTGGTTCTACTACTGTTGTTCCAAATTGTGTGGTGGCAGCAAAAGTACTGTTAGTGGACGTGTAAAAAAGTTTTGCATTCGTTATGTCAACAGCAGTATTTGTTGACCCTGTGGTATTAAAGGTAAATGATGTAGCTCCAAAAGGCGATAGATTACCACTAGTAAAGATTTCCACACCAATAATCTCCTGATTGGTGAGGTTTGGACTTACGGTTCCAACGTTGTTTTGCGTTGCTGTACATGATACATAAACCATGGGAGCCGATGAATAATACACCGGTGTTTCCCACAAACCTCTTCCATAGGTAGCTGCCCGAAGTTTACTATCAGCAGGGTTTCCTGCATAATAAATTTCAAGTTCACCAACACTTACATTTGGCAGACCTGTGTTATAGGCAACCCAATTAGCTGCACCTTTTTTGAAATATACTCCCAACTCAGTGGCTACATATAATTGAATCTCCGACGTGGATTGTTTGTTTTGCACAATAGAATAAGCAGGAATGGAAGGTATGCCTGTTGAAATATTAGTCCATGTGGTTCCGCCATCTATGGATTGGAACACTTTATTGGCAGTATAGCCGCTCAACGTAACCCATAAGGTGTTTGCATCATCGTTTTTCACACAGATATAAGTGATGTTTCCGCTTCCAATAGGCAAAGTTCCCGTGATGTTTGTCCATGAAGTGCCTCCGTTGGTTGTTTTCCATATAATGGATGGGTCAGCAACATACAGTACTTGGGTGTTTGAAGGGGTTATTGCCATCGAACGGATTAAATTCGTTGTGTTCATGGTAGATATTTTCGTCCATGAGGTTCCTCTGTTTGTTGTTTTCCATACATCGGCATAGCCGGCATATAAGGTTTGGTTGAGAACGGGGTCTATTATATAAGGTGTAACCCATGCGCCGCTTCCGGCAGCAGCAGGCTCAATGGCAGTGGAACTTGCCCAATGATTGGTTGTAATATCAATTTGTCCGTTCGTGTAAGTGCCATACTGTACGTTGACATTGGTGTAATCAATCAAACATTCCATGCCATCTCCACCTTTCACATCACTCCAAGTGCCGCCCGAAAACAATTTGGTGCCATTATCTTGCAAACCGGTGATTGTTTCTGTGGCAACGGTTTTCGAAATTCCAAGTTTATACATTTGGCTAATGACCATACCATTGGTTTTGTCGATCCATGTGGTGCCATTATCCAAAGAAATATACACACCACCATCATTCGTCTCGAAAATATCTCCATTGCTGCGATATTTCAACATGTGTTTATCAGCATGAACCGCTTGAACGGTGCTTCCTGACCAATGACTGACAATAGACCAAGACGTTCCTCCAGTGGTCGAGCGCCATGTGTTTACACCTCCAATTAAAAGGGTGTTTGCATTAGTAGGAGAGGCTGATATACTCAAATCGTACCAACCTTGCCCGCCTGCGTCCGTACCGGCGGCTGTCCATCCAAGTAAGTTCTTAGTGGTTCCTAAAAAAACAGCCGTATATGTTGCTCCATTATCAATGGATTTATAAATTTTGTAAAGTCCATCGTCAGCTTGTGCAGCAATGGCATAAACCCATGTGGGTTGGTTGGCAGAAACGCAAATATCGATTCGCTTCGCATTGGCATCGTTAAGAGCTGTAGTCCAACTCGTGCCACTATTTGTCGAAACATAAATTTTACCATCGGTTGTAGAGCCATACAATGTGTTGAAATTCCCTGGTTGATATTCCATATCAATAAAACTGGTGGTGGTCAATTGGGTGTTCCAAGTGGTGCCGCCGTTGGTGGTTATATACACACCGCCTGTGGTAGCAGCAAGAAGTTTTTGGCTGTTACTCGGATCCATCAATAATTTAGTAACCATCGCATTATTCCCCAAGGTATAACTCAATCCAGTGGTGTTCCATGTTAATCCGCCATCGGTGGATTTCAAAACACCCACACTGCGGTTGTCCCATGCATCTCTATCGCCGGTGGCGATATAAATGGTGTTGGAGGTGGCATAATCGGGCGGGATGGCGATATCGCTTATTCCCAAAACTCCATTGTTGTCGGTGGTACACGACCAAGTTGCCCCGTTGTTTGTTGTTGCCCACAATCCTCCCGAAGCAGCGCCCACCCAATACGTATTGTTATCCGTTGGATGAAAGGCAATGCAATTCAAACGTCCGATGCCGGCATAGCCACCATCGGAACTATTGGAGCCTAAGTTTATCCAACTAGCTGTGGTTTGCAATAGCATTTGATGATTCGTAGGCAAAGTTTCATCACAAACTTGTTGAGCCGATTTGGCAGGAAATTCCCCCGTCACAGGGTTCACTTGATTCTGCATATAATATTCCCAACGTTTGAATTGTTTCCAACCTGCCGCTTTTTTCTTCACTCCGCCTTCATAGTAATAACCTCTGACAACATTGTAGGGTGCCCAATATTGATAAAATGCATTTTGATAATCAAACAAAGTGAGTTCTGATTTTGATTTGTTTTGAGGCAAGTTGAGCGTCCATTGCTGCGAAAATAGGAGCGAGGAGCAGAACAAGAAAATGAGTAATAGAGAGAATTTCTTCATGAGCTTTTTGTTTAAGGTGTTAAAAAAGGTTATTTATCAGTGTATTTAATAATAATAATTATCTAGTTGCTTTTTATTTGGGAGTGCTAAATTACTACTTTTTTATGAATCTGATGCAATGATTTTTGTTAGAATTCAATTTGAGCATGAATAAAGTGGACAGATAGAAAATCGAACTGCATGTTTATATTAGAGAATTTTTTTATTTTATTTTAGCAGACAGCGCAAATTCAACAGCAGCATTGGCATGAATTTCCAATGTATCAAACAGAGGGATATCCGTGTCATTTTGATGGATAAGCAAGGGGATTTCTGTGCAACCTAAGATGATGCCCTCAGCGCCTTCAGCAACTAGTTTATCCATAATGGTTAGAAACTGTTTGCGGGCTTCCATTTGAAATTTGCCTTGAAAAAACTCATCCAGAAAAGTTTTTTGGATGTAGTCGCGTTCTGCTTCGCAAGGAACAATGACATCAATCCCATGTTTTACTTTTAAACGATTTTTGTAGAATGGCATTTCCATGGTAGGTTTGGTGCCAAGAAGTCCAACTTGTTGCATGTTTCTTTCTTTGATTTTGACAGCCGTGGCATCAGCAATATGTATCAACGGAATTGAAATCTTTTCTGATATTCTATCCGCAAACATGTGCAAGGTGTTGGCGCAAACCAGCAAACAATCGGCGCCATCTTCTTCAATCTTCTGAGCTAAATCAGTCAAATATAATCCCAAGCCATCAAAGTCCTGCTTTTCTATTCTGCTGCTTATCTCAAAGAAATCAATGGAGAACATGATGATTTTTGCAGAATGTTTGTAGCCCGTGCTTTCAGAAATACTCTTGTTGATGATTTTGTAATATTCAACGGTGGATTCCCACCCCGTGCCGCCTATCATGCCGATGGTTTTGATGCTTGGATTTATTTGTTTCATTTTATAAATCAATATTTAATCGTAATACGGATAATCTTTGTCAAAATAATTAATGATAACAAGAAAGGCATAATCGCCTTTGCCGCCCAAAAAATCAAATTGAATTTTTATTTTCATCCCATTAAAGTTCTTCCAGCGCGCTTCAAGGACATTGTAGCCCCAATGTCTATGCTTCACGGGGTCAATAAATGTGGTGTCGCCGGGCAGGGCGGTGTCGGCTTTGCCATAAAAATGGGTGAAATCTTTTATGAGTTGACGTGTGGAGGATAAACATTTCTGGAAATTCGTCCCATTAATTTCTTTGAAACTTCGATGAAAGAAAATCCACATAAGTTTGTCTTCTTTGAATCTATATCCCCATGTGCCGTCGAGTTGATAGCAGGTGTCGGGGCGGGAAAGCGTGATGCCGTTCTCATTCGAGTCCACTTGGGCGTTCGGATAGATATGTTTCACTTGGGCAAGACTCATGCCGATGCTTGCCTTTTCCTGAGCCATGCTAAGAAAGGGGAGAGCGAAGAATAGAATGCTATAAAGAAATTTCATGAGGTAATATTTTTTTTCCACTGAATAGCTTTGACTATTTATGTTAGTGAATTTAGGCACTGCAATCACAGAAATTCTGCCCTATCAGATACCACGAGGAATCAATTAAGGTGAAGTACATTTCAACATAAAAAGTTTCGCCCTTAACGACACTCACTTTGATAAACTTTTTATAGTCTAAATTTTTAGGCAGCACAACTTTCCTGCCTGTTTGCCCTTCCACATCAAAATAAGAAGGCAAATCATCTTTTGTCGTTTCCACAAAATAGAAGCCATCTTTTTCGCCCGGGTATCCCTCGCAAAAATTTCCTTTCGGTTTTCTGTCGAAAATATTCGTGGCAAGAATCTCAATCATCCCATCCATATTTGCTACTTTATTAGCTTTAGCCGCCATGCAAACCGTGCCCGGATTGGTATAAACATATACACCTAAGTCCTTGTGCAGGTAAACTTCCTGATTCTTGAGAGCTTTCACGGCTTCCAAAAATGTTGGCAAAAATGTTTTGAAATCTTGTGAGGCTTTTGCAGCCTTTTGTTCCTGATTTGGTCCGCAAGCAACAAGGGCAAGCAGCATCGAGATAAATAGTACGTTGAATGTCTTTTTCATTTTGTTTTTTATTTTTCTACAAAAATATAAAATAATCCGTTACAACAGAAATAATTTTTCATTTTAATTCATCTGATGATTTGAAGACATCAGATGCATAAGTTACTTATCATCAATATTATTTTGATACATATTTATCTCATTAAAAATTAGTTAAATCATATTTCGAAAACAATTTTCCTTATTATTTTTAGCATTTAATTTATATAGATACTTTAATACCAAGTCTTGTCCATCTTTTACCATATTTAG
>CAIOJS010000156.1 GCA_903858655.1 uncultured bacterium
CAAAAAAGCTTTATAGATGGTGATTCCTGAATTGTTCAGGTTTAAAACGTATTGTCTGACGATATTTATAGCATCTTCTTGAGACATTTTTTATTTTTTTATAGAGATAAAATGTACTTTCGAACTAAATTCTTATTTAGTCCTATAAAACCTAATAGTCTAATCCACTAAACCCTAAAAGCCTAAAAGCCTACCCCCTAAACCCCTAAATATCCAACGCCATCACCACCAATTCCGCTATGTCGTAGTTGAAAATTTCTTCTTCGCGGTTCTTATATTTCAGCCCGTCGGTCAACATCGTCATGCAGAAGGGGCACGACGAGGCAATGATGTCCGCGCCGGTCTTCAGCGCCTCTTCCGTGCGTTCGATGAATATCTCCTTGTCGCCCGTTTCGGCTTCTTTGAACATCTGTCCGCCGCCCGCACCGCAACACAGGGCAAAACTTTTGTGACGGGGCATCTCCACATGCTGCGTGTCCATCGCTTTCAGCACAGCCCGCGGCGCCTCATAGATATTGTTGGCACGTCCCAAATAACAGGGGTCGTGAAACGTAATTTTTTTGTCGTTCAGCAACTCCCCGGTCATCTCCAATGTGCCGTTCGCAATCAGTTCCTGCAAATATTGGGTATAATGCACCACTTCGTAAACGCCCCCCAAGTCGGGGTACTCATTTTTGAAGATATTATAGCAATGCGGACATATTGTGAGTATCTTTTTCACCTTATAATTGTCGAAAGTCGCTATATTTGTCAACGCCTGCATCTGATACAGCATCTCGTTGCCTGCTCGGCGGGCAGGATCGCCGGTGCAAGTCTCTTCTTTGCCCAACACGGCATAGTCCGCACCAACAAACGTCAATATTTTGACAAACGCCCGCGCCACTTTTTTATATCTATCGTCAAAAGCGCCTGCACATCCCACCCAAAAAAGGTATTCCGGCTCGCGCCCCTGCGCAAACACGTCTGCCATGATAGGAACTTCTATGTTTTGTGATTCTTGCATATCGTTATTTTTGTCTAAAAGATTAGCTATGGATAATTGTGGATATAAATTTCTGTAAAAAGCTATATTTTCATGTTTTGGGGGATGTCTTTTGCCCAAATCATACGGTCTTCGGGCGAAAATTGCCACGGCGCACCGTTATTTGTGATATTGGTGAACATCATGTTGAGCCCGCTCGGCGCAGATGACTCTTCCATCACCAAATAGCGCCTCAAATCCACAATAAGCGTGGGTTGATTGATGTTTACGGGGCACTCCTTGGCGCAAGCGTTGCAGGTAGTGCATGCCCAAATCTCTTCCTTCGTAGTAAAATCATTCAACAACGAACGTTGGTCGTCGAAATCTTTCCCGCTTTTGATGATACCCGGTCCTTTTTGGTTCATGCGGGCTCTCAAATCCATCATCACCTTGCGTGGAGAGAGCTTTTTTCCCGTTAGATTGGCAGGACACACCGAAGAACAGCGTCCACATTGCGTGCAGCAAAGGGAATCGAAGTAATTCTTCCACGTCACGTCCTCTACGTCCTTCACCCCAAAGCGTTCAATCACCGCCGCGCCGCTTTCCGGGGTCGCAAAGGCTGTTTCGGGGTTCATCATCAGCTTAATTTCCTTGGTTATATTGTCCATGTTGGGCAATTTTCCCAAAGGATCGAGGCGACTCAGAAAAGTGTTGGGCACCGAAAGAAAAACGTGGAAATGTTTAGAATAGGGGAGGATGTTGGCAAACAAAAATATCAACAGTATGTGCCACCACCAGCTCAACTCGTACAAAATCATGGCACTTTCGTGTTCCATATCCTTCAAATATCCGGCAAGAAACGAACTGATGGGGTAGTAGCCCTTCAGCGGCACAGGATTTTCGACACAATAAAACACATTCATCGCCAACAAAGAAACCATCAGCAGAAAGATCAGCGACAATGCCACATAAGCGTCAATATGATTCTTATGCGAGAGTTCGCGTCCCGCAAAACGTTTGATTTTGAAGAACAACCTACGGATGATGAAGAAGAAAATGGCAAAAAGGATGATTAACGCGAAAATATCTCCAGATGCAAATATGATTTTATACCATAAACCATCCGTATAGAAGGCTCTTTCGCTGCCCGTCAGTCCATCGAACACCATTTCCATGCTGCCCAACAAAATAACGCAGAAACCCCAAAACACCATTGCATGTAAAAATCCAATCGCGGGTTTGCGGAATATTTTGGTCTGCAAAAAAGATACTTCGAACATCAAAACTATCCTTTTGACATAGTTTTTTATTGGAAAACGCTTCGTAATGCGGAAAAAATAATACAATCTGCGCACCGTGTAAGCAAAAATTGCCAGTGTGATGAGCAAGGTGATGATAAAAATGATTTGTTTTGCCATATATATTGTTCAGTTTATTGATGTGAAAACACTTGATATTACTACATTTTACGAGGATTTTTCCTTTCTTTTGATGTTACGATAAATCGGGAGTAAAAATACAAATTATTTTTAATTATGGAAGAAAAATTTATTGTGATTTTTTCTTTTTGTGAATAACAGTGTTTTTAGAAACAAATAACGCGGGGAAAAGATCCAAATACCAAATACCAAAACCCAAATCCCAAGAGGGAAAATCATGTATTTAAGCCTATAATTTATAAGATAAAAAGAAGAAGAAGACTTTTTATTTCTTTTGATAGAGATATTTTTTACCACGAAGACACGAAGACACCAAGAATCACGAAGCTCGAAGAAGATTTAAATCAGAAGTGGAGACCCTTTGTGTTCCTTTGTGTCTTAGTGACTTTGTGGTTTATCCTATTTTGAGTCTTTTCTTAGAAATATGGACAGCCCTGCCCCCCTTGGTATTTGGTATTTGGGATTTGGAGCTTGGTTCTTCCACCCTTTGATGCCTTTTCTTAGAAATATGGACAGCCCTGTCCCCCTTGGTATTTGGCATTTGGGATTTGTAATTTGGATTTTCCACCCTTTGATGCCTTTTCTTAGAAATATGGACAGCCCTGTCCCCCTTGGTATTTGGGATTTGGTATTTGTAATTTGGATTTTCCACCCTTTGATGCCTTTTCTAAGAAATACGGACATCCCTGCCCCCCTTGGTATTTGGGATTTGGTATTTGGAGCTTGGATCTTCCCCCTTGGTATTTGGTATTTGGAATTTGGAGCTTGGTTCTTACTTCCTATGAGGAAGCAATCCTTCAGATAGCAGCTTTTCCAAGTAGTGAAATTCAATATTATATACTTTCTTTATCTCCGAAATATCTCTAAGGATATTTTTGTCAGGAATTATGCTTTGTTTCCTCTTAGTTCCAACGATTAATACATTTTTTGGCGTATGTTCGCTCGATATAAACTCAAAAACTTTTGTTTTGTAGCCATAAGCCTCCAACAACATGGCGCGCAAAGCGTCGGTGAGGAGTTCCGCTTGTCGTTCTGCCAGGATACCGTATTTAATCAGGTGTTTCAGCACATTGTCGGGGTTCATCTGCTTGCGGATTTGCTTGTGGCAGCAAGGCGCACAGATAATAATTTGCGCATGATGCTGAATGCCGCTAAAGATGGCGTCGTCCGTGGCTGTATCGCAGGCGTGCAGCGCAATCAGCATATCCATTTTCTTCACCACCGTGTCCTGTATGCTTCCTGTTTTGAAATGCAATTTGCCAAAACCTGCCTTATGCGCAATCAAATTGGTCTTTTCCACCAATTCTTTGCGGAATTCCACACCCGTGATATCGGCTTTTTTCTTCAGATGGTTCACCAAATAGTCATACAAGGCAAAAGTCAGATAACCTTTGCCCGATCCCATATCCACCACCGAGAAATTTTCGGGCAGGGCAGCAGCCCCCACAATAGCGTCAATGATTTCGATATATTTATTGATTTGCCGATACTTATCTTCCATCGTATTTTTGATTTTCCCGTCCGAAGTGGTAATTCCCAGCTCGTTCAGGTAAATATTATTTTGTGGAAGGATGTAGCGTTTCTTACTATTATCGTGCCTATAGGCAGGCACTTCTGCCAATGCCACCGTTTTTCTATTTACTTTTACATCACCTTTATTGTTGATAATCAAAAAACGATTTTCCGAAGCGGTGAAGATGTCTGCCTGAAAGAAATCCTTGGCAAGCATCTCTGCGATGAGTTGTCCTGCGGTCTGAAAATCGAAATTCTTCGTAATATCCTTAGTAGGGTAGCGATACACGAAAGAAATTTTCAACTCATTCTTCACCTTCACCACCTTCCCGAAAACATTATTCAGGTCCGTGGATTTATCACGCTTATGACTCAGCGTAATTTTGATAAAAGTATTATTTTGCAGGCTTTCTGCAAAAAAATCTAGGAAGCTTTTCAATGGATTTTGTGCCATAAAATTGATTTAGGTCAAATTGTGCTCAAAGATATGGATAATTTTTCAAACGCAAGCACGATAACTCGAAAATTGATACATATAATATAAGGTATATAAAACCTCCCATGCATAGACATAGCCAATTTATAAGATTTTCTCTCGAACACCGAAAGTCCTTCAATTGATTTTTTTATTTTTCTTTGCAGATAAAAATAAAACCCATAAAAAATGCCCTTGATTATTCACTTGAAGAATAACGCAAGGGCAAGATTAGTAGATTTGAGATTTTCGGCTAGTTTGTTCTCGTTTGTTTTAAGGTCTAAGTTGTGTAAACTGACTCTAAAACCCAATTAAAACGAGGAAATGCTATACATGTGAACCATCGCAAAAAGGTTTGTTTTTAGTTTCCTTACACATACACATATAATGTGTACCTGTTTTTTCGGCTTTAAACACAGTTGGGACTATTTCTGAGCCAACATGCGTGCCATCGCAATTAGGTTGATTTTTTGATAAGCCACATGCGCACCATGCGTATGTTTCGCCTTCTTGCAGTTCCTTTGCCACGGGGGAATCGCCTGCTCTGTTTGGAGTTTTCATGCTAATTTTTGTTTGTTTAAGATATATTAATGTATTAAAAGATTATCGTACGAAAAAAAATCTATGATTTGCTCTTTTTATTTAAGTTGAAATCGCGCGTCAAACTGAATGCGAATGAATATTTAGGCGTTAATTGTCTTCCGTTGTAGTTTTTCCAAACAGGTAAATCAAATAAACCTGCAAGGTGCCATGCATGAAGAATAGAATAACTGATGGATGCTGATAAAATCATGAGTTCGCCACCTGTATTGTAGGCAAATTCGCCATTGCCATAATCTTTGAACCGAAATTCATTACGTAACTGCAACACGGCAAAGAGATTCTTCACAACTTTCTTGCTCAAAAATATTGCATTGGTGATACTGCTGCCATATCTGTAGTCTTTATTGCTGGTGAAATTATATTCATATTTATTCACAGTCATAAAACGCATCGTGATTGCGGGAAAATCCTTACTAAAGATAAGATGTGCAGAAGCTCCAAAAGCATTTGTTGAAGGTTGTAAATCTATTGCAATTTTACTGCCATTCACAAATAAAGGGTTAAAGGAGAAAGGATATTTGAATCCAAGTCCAACAGTGAGTTCAATACCTTTTTGAGGTTTGATGAAGGCTCCATACTTAAAGGTAACACCGCCATTGGTCAGCCCATAACCACGTGCTTTTTGAACGGTGTCATTAATAAGAAATATTTGAGTCTTATTAATAAAGTATCCAATATCTGCATCAACCGTCAATCTCTTAGTGATGCCATAAGACAAAGTAAGACCAGAATAATTAAAAAATGAATTTTTAAGACTATTTATCGTCTTTACCGACTTACAGCCTTCATAATAAGTGTCGAGAAAGTTGTAGCGATAAAATGCTATGAAACGAAGATGATTCTTTGCAAGAACACCCACATAAGTTGAAGCTCCGGCAGGGCTTCCCATCGAACAGCATTGCGCGAAAGTTTTGTTCGCAAAAAGTAAAATTACAAAAATGGAACAAAAAAATACTCTTCTGCTTGTCATGTTATTGTTTACAAGTAATGATTACATCTTTGGTTGCCGAATTACTATGGCTGTCAGAAACAGTGCAGGTGACTTTAAATCTGTCATTATGGCAAACATTCCATTGGATGTTAGCACCACTTCCAATAATAGTTCCATAAGGATTCCCATTAAGGTCAGCAGTGGTCCATGTGTAAGTCAATCCATCTCCTGTAGCAGTGGCAATAATGTGAATTGTAGTGCTTACAGTAACCACAGTGTCGGATGCATTAAGACTTGTAAAAGCAAACGGAGTTTGTGTGCCGGTGTTGCTTTTATCTTTTTTACAAGAATAGCACAAAACAAAAGTTGAAACAACTAATAAGAGAATAACTTTTTTCATAGTAAGTGATTTAGGTATTAGAGTACAAAATTACATATAATTATTTATATAATCATACATTGCTGCCGATTTAACATCTTTTATGATTGCACCCAATAAAAAAGCCCTGATTTCAGGGCTTTTCAAGATAGCTGTTATTCTAAAGAATGAACCACCAAACCACTTCTCAGTTTGGGCTCAAACCAAGTTGTTTTTGGCGGCATAATGTTGCCTGTGTCTGCAATATCAATCAATTGTTTCATGGAAACAGGGAATAGGGCAAAGGCTGCTTTCATCTCGCCCGAATCAACGCGTTTCTGAAGTTCGCCCAATCCGCGAATTCCACCAACAAAGTCAATGCGTTTGTCGGTTCTCAAATCTTTAATGCCTAATATCTCATCCAGAACTAATTTGGAAAGTATGGTAACATCAAGCACTCCGATGGGATCTGCATCATTATAAGTGCCTGGTTTTGCTGTCAGAGAATACCACTTGCCTTCCATATACAAACTGAAATTATGAAGCTTTACGGGTTTGTATATTTCTGAACCTTTTAGTTCAATATCGAATACTTTTGATAGTTTTTCAAGCAGTTCGGTAGGAGTGAGGTCATTTAATGTTGACACCACACGATTGTAGTCTATAATAGTAAGTTGGTTGTCGGGAAAATGAACCGCTAAAAAGAAATTGTATTCTTCTTTTCCTGTGTGATTTGGATTATTCTTTTTCTTTTCATTACCAACCAAGGCTGCGGCTGCCGTACGATGATGCCCATCTGCCACATAGGTTGCAGGAACCATTGCGAACAATGAAGTGAGTTTGCCAATCATAGTCTGATCTTTAATCACCCAAAAATGATGACCAAAACCATCGTTACTCGTGAAATCATAATCCGCTTTCTTTGTTTTTACGATTTCTTCTACAATAGTATCAATTGCTTTCACCGCAGGATAGGTAAAGAAAACAGGCTCCATGTTGGCATTGGTGATGCGAACATGTTTCATGCGGTCTTCTTCTTTATCTTTACGGGTAAGTTCATGCTTTTTGATGATACCATTCATGTAATCATCAACACCGGCACAGCCCACAAGCCCATATTGGGTTTTGCCATTCATCGTTTGCGCATAAATATACAAACACGAAGTTGTATCTGGAATAAGCCATCCATTCTTTTCAAACTTGGCAAGATTTTCTTTGGCTTTGTTATAAACAGCATCATCATGCTCATCAATGCCAAGAGGCAAATCTATTTCGGGCTTGATGATATGCAGCAATGAATATTCATTTCCTTCTACTTCGACGCGCGCTTCTTTCGAATTCAACACATCATAGGGGCGCGAAGCCACTAAATGCGCTAGTTCCTGAGGTGGGCGTAAACCTTTAAATGCTTTAAGAATTGCCATTATATATTTTTTTAATTTATAAAAAAAGACATCATCAACTAAATATCAAAATCCTAAATTCTATTGCAAAATTAAACGGACAAATCAATGTCAGCATTATAATCATCATCATCGCGCACTCTTTCGTTAGGGCGTTCGCAGCGCTGTAAAGAATTTATTAATGCTCCAATCATTCTTGTCAATTCAATCAAAGTGTTTTTAGATTCTTCAACACTCATTTCACTTAAAAAATTTAACTTTTGGCAAATGCTAGATATCACCAAACATTCGCGTATAGAAGTCTTTGCCATTTTCAAGAAAATAATAAATTGAGGCTTATTTCTTGCAGAACCTTCCGCAATATTTATAGCAATTGATTGTGCAGCATTCATAAATTTGGCAGAGAGTCCGTTTTTTTCCGAATCAGGAAAAAGTTCAGTATTCGAATGAACCCAACAAGCATAGTCTATAGCTTTATGGTAAAGTCTGAGGTCTTCGAATCTGAAAAATTGATTGTTTGACTTTTCTATTTCCATTTGGATTGAAGATATTTAGTTAAAATTGAAATTTTATTATCTTGCTAAAATTTGTTCACTTGAAAGGTGGTGATTCCATTTTGTAAGAACCCTACAATTTGGTTAGCAGCAGCTAAACCTGCGTTGATGTTTGCTTCAGAAGTTTCTGCACCTTGTTTCTTGAGGGTAGCATAATAACGATTCTCGAATTTATCAACGATTTCAGCATGACAATCAGGTGCGATGTCTGAAATGTATTTAAAGTCGGGGCGTTCTTCAAGAATTCTTTTTAAAGAATATTCATCCACAACTTCTTTGCGAGCCGTATTGACCACGGTGGCGCCTTTTGGCATTTTGGATAACAAATCAAAATTGATTGACTTTTTTGTCTTATCATTTGCAGGAATATGCAAAGAGATATACTGACAAGTGCTGTAAAGCTCTTCAACCGTATCTAATGCAATAACTCCATCCTTTTCAATGGCAGCTTTGTCAATAAATGGGTCAAAAGCATATAGCTTCATTCCAAAGCCTTTTGCAATGGTAGCAACATGTTTGCCAACATAACCATAGGCATGAATTCCAAGTTTCTTTCCGGCAAGTTCCGAACCTGAGCCCCCCTTGAATTGTGCTCTTGCCATAAAAACCATCATGCCTAAAGCCAATTCAGCAACAGCATTAGAGTTTTGTCCGGGAGTGTTCATGGCAACGATTTTCTTTTCGTTGGCGGCAGCAATGTCAATATTGTCGTAACCTGCACCGGCACGAACAATAATTTTCAAGTTTTTGCCTGCAGCAATGACATCTGCGGAAGCTTTATCGCTGCGGATAATCATGGCATCCACATCTGCAACGGCTTTAATAAGGTCAGCCTTATCGGTGTATTTTTCGAGAAGCACGGTTTCGAACCGTGCTTCATCAAAAATATTTTTAATCCCATTCACGGCAGCAGCAGCAAATGGTTTTTCAGTAGCTATTAGTACTTTATACATAACAATTAATTTTATGGTTTAATTATAAAATTACTATACTTTGCTTTTTTCGAATTCATTCATGCAGTCCACCAAGGCTTGAACGCTTTCATACGGAAGTGCATTGTAGGTTGATGCTCTAAAGCCACCCACGCTGCGATGACCTTTTAGTCCGCTCATGCCATTTGCTTTTGAAAAGTTCATGAATTCATCTTCCAAATGTTGATAGCCTTCGCGCATCACAAAACAAATGTTCATCAGTGAACGTGAATCTTTTTCAACAGTGCCAACAAAAATCTTGCTGTTATCCATAGTATCATACAACAATTTGGCTTTTTTCTGATTCATTTCCTGCAAGACTTTCACGCCTCCTAAGGATTTTATCCAACGCAAGGTTTCCATAATAGTGTAGATAGGCAAACAAGGAGGTGTGTTATACATTGAACCTTCTTTGATGTGAACTCTATAATCTAACATAGAAGGAAGAACGCGGTCAACTTTGCCCAAAATATCTTCACGAACAATAACAAATGTTGCACCTGCAGGTCCCAGATTTTTCTGTGCACCGCCATATATCATAGCATATTTGGAAACATCCACAGGACGACTAAATATATCGGACGACATATCGGCAACCAAAGGAACAGGAGAATCAATATCGGTGAAGATTTCAGTACCATAAATAGTGTTATTTGTGGTGATGTGAAGGTAATCAACATCGGTGGGGATGTTGGTGATAGGAGGATAAAAATTATAATTTTTGTCTGCTGAGGAAGCGATAACATTGACCTCACCAAAGAGTTTTGCCTCTTTGATAGCTTTCTTTGCCCAAACGCCGCTATCAACATAGGCTGCTTTTTTGTTCATTAAATTGTAAGGAATCATGCAAAACTGCAAGCTGGCGCCACCTCCTAAAAATAATACCTGGTAGCCTTCTGGAATACCCAATTGTTCTTTAAACAAAGCAACTGCTTCATCTATGACTGCCTGAAAATCTTTGCTTCGATGCGAAATTTCAAGGATGGATAAACCGATTCCATTAAAATCGAGAATTGCTTTTGCAGTATTTTCAATAGCTATCCGTGGAAGTATTGAAGGACCTGCGCTAAAATTATGTATTTTCTTCATGTGAAATAAGGTTAAATAATGATTTAATATTTTGCACAAAGAAAATACTTTTTTACGACATAAAAGGCTTTTCTGAAAAATATTTTTTCATATAAAAAAATATTTTTTTATTCGGCTATGAATTAAGCCATTATTTAGTTTGTTTTGGACTTTTGGTCGCCTTACTCTGCTTCACTTTTGGATTTCTTGCGTCTACATCTTTAGTATAAACCCATTTTCCGTTGCCAAAAATAAATGCATCCATGATATTTGATTCGGGAGCATAGAATTGGAATTGCCCTTCGAGGTTGGCTGCATACTTGGCAGTGCGAGGGTCAATAGGGGATAGGCGGTCGAAAACTATCATATTCGACTTGGTTATTTTATCTTTGGCTTCGTATTTTTTATCCGACTTTAACGCCTTTCCGCCATTGATATCTTTGGGGTTATATTTGCCGGGCTTGGTGTGGGCGGGCTTGATAATAGTATGTATGGCTTGCCTGTCGTAGCGCAACAACATGCTGCTGCGGGATGAATATTCAAAAATAATCCGCGTGGCTTTATCTTTATACTTACGAAAAAGCGGCGCGCCAAAAGAAAGAAGCCCCGAAGAACGAAAATGCAGCACTTCGATAACTTTCTTGGTCGTCAGGCTATTGTTGCCTTTCCATCCCAAGAGGGTGTAATGTTTCTTGCCTTGAAAATGCGTCAGTATCATTTTATAATAGATGGCGCCATACCAATTTTTATTATCGGTGACGGCGTTCTCGGGCAAATTTATCTTATCAGTGTTATCCACCAGTGGCAGAAACTTTTTTGACGAACTTGTCTTTTTGGGAAACAGTATGTAGCCGAAATATTCGTAAGTAGCATTTTCTTTCGGAATTGTCCAGGTGATAAGTTTGAATTTCTTGTCAGGCGCGGTCAAAACCGACATCTTCTTCACAGAATCAAAAGGAAAGTCATACGACTTTTTCGAGTCGAAAATCTGCTCCAATTCGGCACGGAATCGTTCATTGGCAGCATATTTCTGAAAGTCGGGCGACTCAACCGTCAACAAATTGGCATAATAGCGCAAGGTATCCACTTGCTGTTTAATCTCCTGCCCAAAAGTCAACGCAGGAATCAAAACAAAAAGAGTACAAAGAATTTTTAGGTGGATACGCATCTAGAGTTTTTTTTAGCCTATTTTATAACGAAATTTGTATGTTTAATATTTTAGTAGCGGAAAATCTATTACTTTTGGCAAAAATATACAAAAATGTTAGAAATGGAAATAAAAACTGAAAATCACCTGAAAAATTTTAAATCCTTGGGTGCTTTTATCAGCGATTTTTTGAGCGGCACTATCGCTCCAAACGTTGCACGAAGCACGATGCTTGAGGCTGCCATTCGCAAAAGCAGTTTGGAAAATGGTTTTTTCACTGAGGAGAACATCCGCCACGCTTTGGATGCCATCGCTCGGATGTTGTTGCCCGAAAGTTTACACACATGGATAGCCGCCTATCAAGAAGATTTGAACACAGCCTCGACGCCCAAAACAATAGGGGTGGTGATGGCAGGCAACATCCCCATGGTGGGCTTCCACGACTTTTTGTGCGTCATGATGAGTGGCAACAAAATGCTCGGCAAATTATCATCAAGCGATGCCTATTTGATTCCTGCTTTGGCTGCCATACTCATCGAGATAGACCCCGCCTACAAAAACCTTATTGAATTCACCTCCGAGCACCTCCAAAATTTCGACGCCGTTATCGCCACAGGCAGCAACAACACGGCTCGCTATTTTGAATACTATTTCGGAAAATATCCCCATATCATCCGCAAAAATCGCAACAGCATCGCCCTGTTGACGGGCACTGAAAGCTTGGAACAACTGACGGGCTTGGCGCAGGATATTTTCCGCTACTACGGATTGGGCTGCCGCAATGTCAGCAAAATCTTCGTGCCCCTCAATTATGATTTCTCCCGCTTGATTCAGGCTTGCCAATCCTGCGCCTCCGTCATCCATCATCATAAATACAAAAACAATTATGATTATTACAAAACCATTTTCATCATGAACAATCAACCTTTCATTGATGCCGAATTTTTTATGATGCAAGAAAACACCTCCATGCACAACCCCATTTCTATCGTCAATTATGAATATTATACAGACACTAACACCTTGAAGAATTTCATCGCGGCAGAGGCTGACAAACTCCAATGCATTGTGGGCACAGGTTTCGACGTTCCCAACAGCTACGACTTCGGCACCACACAATCGCCCGAACTGTGGGATTATGCCGATAATGTGGATACGATGGAGTTTTTGTTGGGGTTGGGGGGATGATAGGTTTTGGAAGATTGAAGAACAGTATAAAAAAGCAAAATTTAATCGGAAAACAGTGAAAAAAAAATAAAAATAAATGATTTATTTCTCTATGTCGTTTTTTTTTTGTAATTTTGTTTTTAGTAAAAATCATCCTCTTATGAGAAATTGCACTTTGATGGTGCTGATTCTTATTTGGACGGAGTGGATTTTCATTTTGAAGGTGCCGATTCTCACTTAGATGGTGTGGATTTTCATTTTGAAGGTGCCGATTCTCACTCAGATTGTGTGGATTTTCATTTTGACTCTCCCGATTCTCATTCAGATTGTGTGGATTTTCATTTTGATTGTTCGGATTTGGACTTCGACGGAGGTGGTTTTTACATTGAACGAATAGACTGTTGGTTTGAAATTGGCGTTTGGGGCATCGAAGGAATAGGAGGCGAGAATGAACTGACGGAATGTTTGGTTAATGGAATTGAATAAAGAATCACTTTTTGAAATTATATGTTTGAAAATGGTTGATGAGAGATAGGAAATTGGTTTTTGTTTTTATAAAAAATGAGTTGTTATTTTGAAATTTCTAAAACAATATATATTTACTAAACATTAAAAATTAAACATATGAATAAGAAAGTGAATGCAAGAAAGAATACTATTACGGTGGTTTTAAGCTATGTGAACGATCCGGTGATTGCCGCATTAATACTCACCTATTTGACCATGAAAAACGACGTGGTACATTTTAAAGTAAATGTGGACGCGATGAATGTGGAGATTGAGATTTCGCTGACGGATTTTACGGCGATTTCGAGGAATCAGAAGATAGCAAGGGTAAATTTGGGAGCTTATTTGTTTCCAAAGATTTGTGCTCCTTCGATGCGCTACGCACGCGGCATAGGGGATGAAGTGATGATGGCGATTTTTGAGCCTACGGCAAGCCAATTGAAAAAGATTCCACTTACGACAATTATGGAAAGAACGAAAGTGATTATTGACCGAGCAGAAGTGTTGCTGACGACTGTGCCTGCCTACGTGACTTTGACGGGCATGACGACGGAGATTATTGATGGTGCGCGACTTTTGCAGACTGCAATGGAAGCACTGCTGGGCAAGGCGAAAAGTATGAAGAAGGAAGTTTCGCGGGCAAAAACGAAAATTAAGAAGATTCAACGGGATATTTGGGATTTTGATTTTGCGAATTTGATGGATGATGCTCAGCATTTTAATGATACTCACCCAGAAATGGCACTTGGTTTGAGACAAGCTATGCTGATTGATGATTTGCCGACGGAACATACGGGGATTTATGGTACGATTACGGATGTATTAGGCAATGTGATTATTGGCGCTACGATTGTGAATTTGGATATGCCACAGCGGGCGGCAATGAAGAGTGATAATTTGGGGAATTATGGGGATGATATTTTTAGATGGGGAGTGTATCTTTATAATTATTCGCATCCGGATTTTGTGGCGCAGACGCATACGGTTACTACGAAACGGGGGAAGAAGGTGGAGAAGAATGTGGTGATGGTGAGAGTGAGCTAATTGCCTAAAGTACTTGAAGTGCCTAAAGTACTTGAAGTGCCTAAAGTACTTGAAGTGCCTAAAGTACTTAAAGTTGAAATTAAGAATGAAAAATGAGAAATGAAAAATGAAAAATAAAATATAAAAAACACATACCATGAAAAAAACAATC
>CAIOJS010000157.1 GCA_903858655.1 uncultured bacterium
CAAAAATACAAAAACAAAAATTTAAACTTCGATCATATTGATTCTGCATCACACTTTGAATACTTTGGTACTTTAACAATAACAAATCCTTTATGGTATGTAAAAGACATTGGGATAGTAAAAAATGTTTCAGAACAATACATGTGCCCAATAATACTTGAAATAGATGAGAATATTGAAGTAGCATTTGACCCTAGAAATATAGAAATGATTTGGAAATATAAAAGTACATCACTTGACAATCTTAAGAGTGATGAATTTTATACAATAAAGAAGGGAGATGAGTTAAATTTTAAAGGTAAAATTGGAGAATGTTCTTATTGTTTTCATACAAAGTCTGAAAAAGAATTCGTTTTCAAAGTATTTGACTTAGATGGAAGGTTAGTGCCTGGCAGGCATTAAAAGTCCCGTTCGGCGTCAACCTCTGCCTCCGTCGGCAATATCCTTTTAGCCTTTTGCCTAATGCCCCTTATCCACAAAAGCACTAAAAAAAACTTTATTACTTTAGTAACAAAACAATAGCCTACGCTGATGTTGAACTTTATTACTTTATGCAACAGCAACAAACTAATAAAGTAATGGATACGGTGAGTAATTTCGGTTACTAAACTAATAAAGTTTGAAATTCTGATATTAGGTTTTAAAATAAAATTGTATCTTTGTAAAAAATAAATACCGATGGAACAGATTCAATTGTATACAAAACTAAATTATTTACCAACTGATTTAAAATCAGAAGTAAATGACTTTATTGATTTTCTTATAAGTAAAAGGAAAAAAGAGATAAAGAAAAAGACACCCAAATTTGGATGCGCTAAAGGACAGATTTATGTATCTCCTGATTTTGATGAACCATTAGACGACTTTAAACTATATATGTAATGGACTTGTTGCTTGATACACATACATTGATATGGTTTCTCAATGGAGACGAAACCTTATCTGATAAGGCAAAATCTGCCATTGAAGACCCTGAAAATTCAAAAATTGTTAGTATTGCATCCATTTGGGAGATTGCAATTAAAATAAGTCTTGGAAAATTCAAGTTTCCAAAAGGATTTAAGCATTTTCTTGATATGGTCGAAGATAATGGTTTTGAGATATTGCCTATAACATTTGAACATGCTATTGAATTATCAACTTTAGAATTTCTACATAGAGATCCTTTTGATAGACTTATGGTTTCTCAATGTATAGCTGATAAATTAATTATTGTTTCAAAAGACGATAATATAAAAAGGTATAAAATTAAGACGATTTGGTAAAAACAAACGTTGTTCGAAGTTTGCAACTACCCCTTATCTTCAAAAGCACAATAAAAAACTTTATTACTTTAGTAACCAAACAATAACCTACGCTTATGCTAAACTTTATTACTTTATACAACAGCTATAAACTAATAAAGTAAAGGATACTGTGAGTAATCCCTGTTACTAAACTAATAAAGTTTGAGAGCAAGCAATAAAACGCCCTTGTTCGGCTTCATTTCCAACCTCAGCCGCTCCTATCCTTCTACAAAAGTAGGGACAGATACCCACCTGTCCCTACCCTAACAATTCAACAATAGAACAATAGAACATCCCTACCCTATCACCACCAATATATCGCCTTCCATCACATTGTCGCCTTTCGCCACTTTCACCTCGGTCACTCTGCCTTCCTTGTCCGAATCTATATTGTTTTCCATTTTCATGGCTTCGAGCACTGCAATTTTTTGTCCGATAGAAACCATGTCGCCGGGTTTCACCAATATGTTCAGCACCTTGCCGGGCAAAGGTGATTTGATGACGCCTGTCCCCTTTAGTGCAGCAGGCGATGAAGTTTTGGCAACCTGAGGCGAACCATCCGTGTTGGGCACTGCCACCGAACGGATGAGTTTAGGCGTTTTGGTGGTTTGCAATGATTTTTCCACTTCCACTTTATATACGGTGCCATTCACAATAACGTCGGCAACGTTGTCATCAACATTGGTTACATCCACCTCATATTGATTATTTGCTATTTGAAATTTATATTTACTCATATAATATAGGTATTAAATGTGATTAATTTATTTGAATCTTTGACGCGGAATGTGCATAGGCGTTTGGCGTATGCCATATATCTTGGAACTCCAAGGAGAATAGGGACGCATCACCTTTTGCATAGTCAACACGGTTTTTTCGAAGTCGTGAATCTCGCGCATGTGCAAATCTATTGCCATGGCAATGACGGCAGCCACTTCGTCGAGGTTGATTCCCTGAACGACTTCTTCAACTATAGGCTGCTCAACTTTTTTCTTTTTAAAAACGGTCATAACGCTATGAATTTAAAGTGGTAGGTTGGAATGTTTCTTAGGCGGATTGGTGTCCTTTTTGGTCGCCAACATCTGTATGGCTTTGATGATTCTGAAACGGGTGTTGCGCGGTTCAATCACGTCGTCAATGTAGCCATATTTGGCAGCCTGATAGGGATTGGCAAACTTATCTTTATACTCTTTTTCTTTCTCGGCAATAAAAGCTGCTTTCAGGGTTTCGTCGGTCATTTCTTTCAAATCTTTTTGATACAACACTTCGATAGCACCTTTAGGTCCCATCACGGCAATCTCGGCAGAGGGCCAAGCATAATTGATATCGCCGCGCAGTTGTTTCGAGCTCATCACATCGTGTGCACCGCCGTATGATTTGCGCAGCGTAACCGTCACCTTAGGCACGGTGGCTTCGCCATAAGCATACAGCAGTTTAGCACCGTGGATGATGATACCGCCATACTCTTGAGTGGTTCCCGGCAAGAAACCCGGCACATCCACCAAGGTGACCAAAGGAATGTTGAAAGCATCGCAGAAGCGTACAAAACGTGCTGCCTTGCGGGAAGCGTTGATATCCAAAACGCCTGCCAAATAGTTAGGCTGATTTGCCACAATGCCCACGGGCATACCGTTGAAACGGGCATAGCCGATAACGATGTTAGGAGCAAAATGACGCTGCACTTCAAAAAACTCATTGTAGTCCACGATAGCATGAATCACATCTTTCACATCGTAAGGTTTATTGGGATTTTCGGGTACAATTTCGTTGAGAAAATCTTCCAATCTATCAATGGGGTCGTCGCAAGGAGCCAAAGGGGGATCTTCAAGGTTGTTTTGAGGCAGATAACTCAACAGTTTTCGGATGAGCAAAATGCCTTCCTGCTCGTCTTCAGCCACGAAATGATTCACACCTGATTTTGTTCCATGCACCATAGCGCCGCCGAGTTCTTCATCCGTAACGATTTCGCCCGTAACAGTCTTCACCACCTTGGGACCGGTGACAAACATATAACTATTCTTCTTAGTCATCATAATAAAGTCGGTGAGCGCAGGCGAATACACAGCACCCCCTGCACAAGGACCGAAAATAGCTGAGATTTGAGGAATAACACCCGATGCCATAATGTTGCGTTGAAAGATTTCGGCATAACCCGCCAAACTCGTAACGCCTTCTTGTATGCGGGCGCCACCGCTATCGTTGATTCCGATTAAGGGCGCACCCACTTTCATTGCCATATCCATCACTTTGCAAATCTTTTGTGCAAAAGTTTCGGAGAGCGAACCTCCGAATACAGTGAAATCTTGTGAGAAAACATACACCAAGCGACCGTCAATCGTACCAAAACCGGTAACGACACCGTCGGACATGTAGGTCTCTTTCTCGAGGTTAAAATTATTACAGCGATGCGTCACAAACATGTCGAATTCTTCGAAGCTTCCTTCGTCAAGGAGCAAATCAATGCGTTCGCGGGCTGTTAGTTTTCCTTTTTTGTGTTGGGAGTCAATACGTTTTTGACCGCCACCCAATTTTGCAAGCTCTCGTTTGTCGAGAAGTTCTTTAATTTTATCTTGTATTGCCATTTGTTAAATGATTTTGTAAATAATGAAATGATGTATATGAAATAGTAATGCACGATTCCATACGTTTGAAAATTCTTTTTTTAATGATATTTATTACGATTTCTTTTCTTCACACAACTCTGTCAAAACGCCTTGTGTGGATTTAGGATGAAGAAAACCAATGTGTAAGCCTTCTGCTCCCTTGCGGGGAATTTTGTCAATCAGTTGCACGCCTTTGGTCTCCACTTCGGTCAAAGCTTCTTCAAGATTTTGTGTAGCGAAAGCGATATGATGAATACCTTCGCCTTTTTTCTCGAGGAATTTTCCGATAGGACCTTCGGGGTCGGTTGACTCTAATAATTCGATTTTTGTTTGTCCAACCAAAAAGAACGCCGTTTTTACTTTCTGATCGGGAATTTCTTCAATGGCATAGCAGGAAAAGCCAAGGATGTTTTCGTAGTACAAAATACTATCTTGTAGATTTTTAACTGCGATTCCGATGTGTTCGATATGTGATATTTTCATGGTATTTTTTTTTTGACAAATGTATCATTGATTTTGATTCTAAAGCAAAAAAAAGTGAATTATTTTTAATAAAAAAAAATAATCACCAAAAGTATTGAAAATCAGAAGGGAGAAAAAACCTAAAGCGTGAACTCAAAATCTGAGTCCCAATTGGCTCTAATTGTTATCACTTCAGGGAAGGAAAACACCGCTTCGGGTTGAATCTTTCGCAAATAATCACCCGAATCCCATTTGCCATTATTGTTGGCATCACGAATAATTCTTAGGTGGTAAGAAGCCGGAGGTAGATTATCGAAAATAAGCTGCCCTGATTTGGTAGTGCTTTTCTCGGCAATAACCGCTTTACTATCATTTAGGAGCTGCAGGATATAAGGAGCTTGGAAGTCAGAAGTTTTAAACGTAAACAACAAACGACCATAATCCTCAACGGTGTTTGACGTGAAGGTTATCTTTGTCGTGTCGTTTTTGCTACCATAGATATTTTTGAATGCTCCCGGCAACACAAGAATCTGATACGTGGTTTTTGCCTTCCATTTTTGGTTGATAAAGAAATGTCGTTTGATTCCTGTTTCTGAAGCTTTAATTTCTATGGGAAGCGCTTTGTAGTTACTATCAATCTTCTCCGAAAGGATAATCTTAGAAAAATCTGTGCTATCAACCGGATTCGAAACACTAATCTTTAATGGCATATAGTATGGAAGCGAACCGGAAGCCTTTGCATTAAAATAAACGATAGGCTTTACCGAATTATCATCAATCGGACTTCCTTTCCCTGAAGGTTTTTTTGATGCATTTTCGGTACTCTTCTGCTTTATAGATAAGTCAACTGAATCAATAAAAACCCCATTATCAAACACTGAAAACTTCAAAGTATCAATCGCAGGATTTAAAAGCCAAGCGATGAGTGTATCTTTTTTTATAGAATAATCATCGAGTTTCCATTTTGCAGGTAGCACGCGATTATGAACTTGAATACTGAGATTGGTTGTCGGATATTTGAAAACGAGTTTGAATTGCCCATATTTGTTCGAACGTGCTTGCAAAAGTTTCTGCGTAGTATCGGTTGGAACAAACATCTTAAGATGTGTTTGTTTGATTACGGTTTTAGTTGGTAATGAATCTTTTTTAACTGTAATAGAATCTTTCTTGCTTGCTACAGTATCTTTCTTTCTTGGAATATATTGTGGCGTAATCAAACTATCAGTAAATGCGATTGCTTCCGTAGGCAGATTATACATTAAATCGTTATTCATATCAGATAAAACAAATATCTTATAAGGGATATTTGCCAAATTACTCAGCGAAAACAAACCATTCGCATTCGTTTTGGTAACATAATCGGGCTTATGTTTCATAGGTGCAGAATCAGCTAAAGAACGATACAGTAACACATAGACGTTCTTGCTTGGCTCTAATGTAAAAGCATCAGTAACGCTACCTGAAACACTTAATGAATCAATATAATTGCAGGTAGAAAAGGCATATTCAAGTCCTGTCAAAGTATTGCCCTCGGTGATATCTTTTATGGATTCACCAAAGTAAATCGTGTAGGTTACGGAATCTTTAAGCTCTTTTGGAAGGTTTATAAGGAGTGATTTACCTCTAATGATATATTCAAACTCTTCGGCAGGAGGTGGCGAAACAACTATCTGATTGGCTTGATCAGCTAACAATACAAACTCGTTGAAAGTTATTTTTATTTTTCGCTCTTTAAAGTTTGATGAATAGTTTAAAGGTTCAAAGGATTTAACGAGTGGTGGCGTTACATCCTGCGGACCTCCTGTTGGAGCCACAATATTAGCGCATGACACAATAAAGAGCATCACGAAAAGAATTCCGAAAAAAGAAATGTACTGAGAAAACTTTTTCTGCATGAGGATTAATTTAAAATGCAAATATGAGAAAAAAAAATCAGATTAGTGCTTTTTAAGTTTAGATTCTATAAAAAAACCGATTGTATAAAAACAATCGGCTTCTTTAAGAATAGTAAATTCAACCTATAAAGATTAATATCTATAGTGATCCGCTTTGTAAGGACC
>CAIOJS010000158.1 GCA_903858655.1 uncultured bacterium
AACATTCTTTGTTGCTCATTGAATCACCTATCTTTTTTTGGTTCCCACACTGGCAATTGAATCGACTGTTAAACATTTTTGCTGCTAATTAAGGGTCATAGGTTGAGCCGATTGCTAAGCTTTTTTGCTGCTATTTTAGGGTCATAATTTGAGTCGATTGCTAAAATCTTTTGTTGCTATTTGCAGCTATCCGCGCGGAGCGTCTGCCTAACGACGCCTGTTCATGCTGTGCGCGAAGCGCATCAGCATGGAACGGCATTGTTAGGGAAAATAATAAAGGTTGGCAGTCGTTCATAGTAATCAAAAAATCGGTTCAAATCGGTTCATTATGCTGCATTTTTGGGCTTGTTTTCATTTTCTTCTGGTTCAGTTTCATAATTATCAAAAATTTCATCAAATTCGTTTTCTGTATAAGTGTTTTCTTTTAATAATTCAAACATTGCATCCATTCTATCAAAAGTTATCCGTTGTTTTACGTTGCTGAATTTTGAAATTTCAGGGATTGCTTTCTGGAAATCCTTAAGGCCGATTTGATGAAATATATGAATTGTATCTACATCGAATTGATATGCGCCGCAATAAATATCTTCTTCAGGAGTTTCGAATTTTGCAACACTGTTTAACAGTGCAGAAGCCACTATATGCCCAGAAAATTGGAATAGAATAAAGGTTTTATGTTTACCCATCGACATTCCGGTCTTGGAAAATCTAAAACGTCCTTCATTTGCAATCAGGTCGTTGAGAAAGTAGCATATTTGAAGATCGTGAATACTGTAATCAGGAAACTCCTCTTTGCTCATTGGTAGTATTCTAATTTCTGATATACCGTATTCTATCTCGTTTATAATTACATAAGCTTCAGGCTCGCATTCACCATCTACCTCTATCCCCTCCGTCGCAGGAGCTGGTTCTTTCCTAACTTTTGGTTCTTTTGGTTTAATTTTCATTTCGCTGATTTTTGCCATAACATCATCTTCAATTGTTACCGGTTCATTAAAACGTCTTGCAATTTCGACTATTCTGCTCTGTGGTATTTCGCGGCAATCAATTCCTCTTTCTTCTAGGATATGTCTGATGTTAGCGGGAATCACATTCGCAACAACACACATATCAAGCCGCGAATCGGGTACTAGCATTTGTAGTTTGCCATAATAATCAAGTGTTTGATCAATGGAAGAACGAAGAAGTGTGCCACGTTTTACTTCGACAATCAAATATGAATTGTATTTGTCTTTAAAAAGCAGATCAAATCTTTTGTCATCAATTGTAAGCTGCTGCTTTTGTAAGACTAATCCATGGTTAGGCCAAAATATCTCATGATATTTTACTAGTATATTTTCAATTTCTTTTTCAAGCATTGTTATCTCGTTGGTTTAGTTGTTTTGTTTTTGTTCATATTGCCACATATTTTCCGCCCGGAGGGTCTCCCTAACAGTGTTCTTAGGTGTGATCCCTCTAACACGCTGGCTGTTCCTTCGACTGACTCCAATTTTCCTGGTTTTCGATCTCCATGGCCTTTTTTCCTGAGTTTTCGTTGTGGTTTACGCGCAATTTCGCCTGTTAGCAACATTCGCGCTATTGAGGAGGACGACGCGGCGGTCCGCCCCGCGGTCGGGTTGGTTGTTCCCATAACAGCCGTGGAGGGCGCGTTTCGGACAGGCGGAGGGAATTCGCTCTCCCGTTGGTGGGGATGGGTGCAATCCGCTGGAAGGTCCGAGGATGGTGGATAGGAGCTCACTTTTGTGAATTTGAGTTCTTAACGAACCTCTTTTTGAAAGCATTGGCAACGGTAAATCTTGGAAGCTGATCAAATAATCATTTTTACAATTTTTGACAACATTTGGATTTCGGAGATTCATGTCTTCAAGGA
>CAIOJS010000159.1 GCA_903858655.1 uncultured bacterium
GCAAATACCGCAGAGATAGAATTGGAAAATATACAGGCAATCGTTTTAGATCAAAATGTACCCAATCCTTTCGCTGAAAGTACTGTGATTACCTATTTTATACCTGACAACATCAATTATGCGCAGATAGTGTTTACAGATAATTATGGCAGAATTATGAAGACTGTTGATATAAAGATATCAGGAGCAGGTATGATAAAAGTTTATGCAGCGAATTTGAGTAGCGGCACTTATACTTATAGTTTGATGGTGGACGGAAAAGTTGTGGAAACGAAAAAGATGATGTGTGTGAAATAGTTTATGCTGATTTTGGAAAAGAAAAAACCTCGAAGTTTCGAGGTTTTTTTTGAGATGTTGAAGATGCGAAAGGATGGCTGGGCATCGAATATTTATTGAAAAGAAGGCTGTTAGTCCCCGCGCAAGGGATTGTAACGGAAATCCCACAGCGCCGCTTTTCAGGCGCGAGGAATTGGAGAGAAAAGCCCGACCCGATGAAGGAGGGATGCGCCCAAAAGAGGTAAAAGGTAAAAGGTAAAGGGTAAAAGGTAAAATTCCAAGGTCCAAATACCAAATACCAAGGATTTGAATTAGCTTTTTCAGTTGGTGTTTTAAATTAATGAGTCGCAAAATTTTGCGTATCTACCGCCGTTTTGTTAGTGTATAAGCCACTACGGAAACCAAAATGATACTTGCGCCCACATAAAAGCCCGGTGACATGTGTTCCGACTCTCCAAAGATGAAATAGGCGGCTAAGATGCCGTAAACGGGCTCGAGATTGATGGCAAGCACGATTTGATACGCGGAAAGTTTCTGCATCAAGCGCACCGTTGCCGAGAAAGCGTATGCGGTGCAGATGATACCCAAGGCGAGCAAACAGACAATGTCTATGGATGTGAGGGCAAAGGAGCCGCGGGAGAATTCGCCGCTGAAGAGGAAGAAGAGCGAGATGGCAAGAAAGCCGCTCAACATTTCGTAGAAGGTGGTTACTTCGGGTTCGTAGTTGGATGCGATTTGTTTGTTGAGCACACTGAAAACACTTGCAAGCAGAGCCGCCAAGATGGCAAACAGGATGCCGGCAAGGTAGCGTGTTTCGAAGCTAAAGATGATATAAACGCCCAAAATGATGACCAAACCCACAATGACTTCGAAGAGGGATATGCGTTTTCGGGACACTAAAGGCTCGATGAAACTTGTGAACAAGGTGGTGACGGACAAACATCCCAAGGTGACCGACACGTTGGACACTTTGATGGCATGGAAGAAACAAATCCAATGGACAGCAATCACGATGCCGATGCCTGCCAGTTTGACGATGTCTTTCATGGGCAGGCGGAAGCTGTGTTTGCGCACGAGGATGATGAACACCAAAGCCAAAATGGCAATCATGGTGCGGTACCAAACGAGTTCGTAAGCCGAGACGGAAATGAGTTTGCCAAGGATGGCTGTGAAGCCTAAAATAATGACGATAAAGTGCAGCAGCAGGTTATTTTTCAACAATTGTTTTCTCACAGATAAAATATTTTCGCTACAAATATAGTAAGTTTGTACAATATACGCTAATTTTGCACCTTCGAATTTAAAAAAAACTTTTGCTAGCAACCGACAAGCATGAAATGCGAATCCATTTATGAATGAAGAGAACACTCTACAGAGCCCTACCCACCTGCCTTTTTTCTTTATCTTAGGCAGACCGCGTAGTGGCACGACACTGCTCAGAAATCTGTTTGATGCGCACCCCCATGTGGCAATCCCAACGGAAATTCCGTTTATCCCCACGACGTACAGGAAGTTTGGTCGGATAAAAATATGGGAAGATAGCCATATTCGCGACTATGTTCATTGCATAAGCAAGTTTGATAAGTTCAAAAACTTGCGAATTGAGAAAGAACAACTCGAAAAAATATTGATATCAGCAAGAAATCAAAAGGCTGACTTCTCTTATACGGATGTTGTCAAGACGCTTGCCTATAATTATCCGTCGGCTTTTGAGAAACATGGTGTGAAGTTGCTTGGTGATAAAAGTCCTGCGTATTCCATGTTTCCGCGAACGCTTTATCGCATCTTTCCCGATGCAAAATATGTGGTCATTGTGCGCGACTATCGCGATGTGGTGGCGTCTGTCAAACAAATTGACTTTGAATTGCCCTTCACGGCAAAGATTTGCATCAATTGGCGCATTTCACAAAAGCGTATTTTGCGATTTCATCAGGAGCATCCGCAACAAGTGATGCTTTTGATGTATGAAGATTTCGTAGCAAGCCCTGAAACGCATTTGAAAGAAATCTGTGCGTTTCTGCAAGTGGAGTTTCTTCCTGAAGTGTTGGATACTTTCAATCAACCGAAAGCCATGGCACAGGAATTCAACACTACTTTTTTCGACAAACATCATGCATCGCTCAAAAAACCTATCAACACGGGCAGAATTGAACTGTGGAGACAGCGTTTGACACCCATTGAAGTCCGTATTGCCGATTTCTTTGTGGGAAAATATGCTGAGTTGTCGGGCTACAGACGCGAGCACACGTCTTTCGACTTGGGTGCGTTGTTGTATTCCATGCCAGTGTTGGTTTTGGGCTTTTGTTTTGTCCTGCTGATGTCGTGCATACATCTTTTGCCTGCTGCCATAAGAGGAAAATTCTGGGCTCCGGCAGAAATTCTTGCCAGAGTTTATTATCGAACCAAAAAACGCAAAGCACATGAGCAGTAGAGGCTTCGGCAGGGATATTTTGAGTGTGCTCTCGAGCAATATATCCGGTATTATCATCGGATTTGCAGCGGGCATTTTGCTGTCGCGCTTGTTGGGTCCTGATGGAAGAGGGATATATGCTACAATATTAGTGGTGCCTGGTATTTTTGCCAGTTTTGCGATGCTGGGCTCCAAACAATCTACAATATTTCATGTCGGCAGAAAAACTTTCAGCGAACAGGAAACACTTTCGGCGTTGTTTGTAATTTTTTTGGCAACATCCGTCTTAGCCATGCTGGTAAGCGTGGTGGCTTTTTATGTGATGGATAACATTGACCTGAAAATTTTGTTTATCGTGACTGCCATCTTGACCATTCCGGCGCGTTTGATGATCATTTATTCGAGTGGATTTTTTATTGGACAAGAGAAGTTTTATTATTCGAACATCCTGCGGTGGCTTCCTGAGTTGCTGAATTTGGTTTTCATTGTCCTACTGGTTTGGATTATGCATAGAAATGTAGAAGGCGCGTTGATAGCGTTTCTGTTGTCGAATTTGATAACGGGATTGTACGGTGTTTTTTCTTTACGGAAGACGATACCAATGCGTTTGAAGGTTGATATGAAAATAATCAAGAGCATCGTGAAGTTGGGCTTGGTGTATGCCGTTGCTTTGTTTGTGATGCAGCTCAACTATAGGGTGGATATATTGATTTTAGGACATTACAAAGGCAAAGTGGAAGTGGGACTTTATAATTTGGGGGTGGCGTTTGCGATGCAATTGTGGCAAATTCCGAATGCGATTGCCATCGTGGTGAAAACTCGAGTTGCTAACACCGAAAACCCTAAGGATTTGAAGTATGTTATCTCGCGGCTCATTCGACTGTCGGTTATCGTGTGCGTGGTACTGTCCATTGCGCTTTATTTTATTTCGCCTTGGATTATACCTTTTATCTATGGGAAAGATTTCTATGGCAGTGTGGTGATGATGCAGGCGATTTTGCCGGGTATCATGTTGTTTGTGATTTTTCGTATCGTTAGCGGAAGCATTGCGGGCATCGGACGACCGGATGTGATCATCAAAATATTCATACCCGCACTCATCATCAATATTGCTTTGAATTATGTCCTCATTCCGCTCTATGGCGGCATAGGAGCGGCATGGGCAACGAATGTGAGTTATTCGTTAGGGGCGATTGCTACCTTGTGGGTGTTTTCTGTGAAAATGAATTTACCTTTGTGGCAGATATTTCGATACGAGAAAAAAGACTTTATATTTAAACGTCATGCGTCAAACTGATATTGATATAGAAAAGATTAAAATGCTTCCGATGTTTTTCATCATTGGCAGTCCTCGTTCGGGCACTACATTGCTGCGAACGATTTTTGATGCGCATCCTCAAGTCAATATCCCATTTGAATTCCCGTTTGTGCTTCATTTTTATAAGAAATATGGACACATCACGAACTGGAGCGAGCATGATATCCTTTCTTTTTATGAAGACCTTACGCAAAACATTAAATGGAACTTTTGGTCGTTCGCAGGATGGCGTATTGCGCCCGAGGAGTTACAGAAGAATATGTTGAAATATGTGGGTGAACACACTTATGCGGAGCTTTGCAAATCTATTTATTATCAGTTTAATTCTTATTTTTATAAAAGCGGAATACAGATTTTGGGTGATAAGAACCCGACTTATTCTACGAGCATAAAACAATTGAAGCAACTGTTTCCTGAAGCTAAATTCATACATATCACACGAGATTATAGAGATCATATCCTCTCTATGCAGCATGTTGATTTTGGTGGGAAGCTGACGCCGATGGTTGCCTACAGATGGCGGAGTTTTCAAAAAGCTATTTATAAAGCAAGTCGTAGTGGCAAAGCAAATGTGTATAGTATTAAATACGAAAACTTGGTGAGCATGCCCGAAACTATCATTGGTAATGCGTGTATGTTTCTCGGTATTCCTTACCATCAAGAAGCGATTGAGTTTTATAAACACAAGGCAGGATTGATTGAGACTTATACGTTGGAGACCATTAATAAGTATCATAAAAGTTTGTTGCATCCGATTTCTTCCGATAAAATCAATGCGTGGAAGCAGAACATGCCTGAAAATGAAGTGAAGATTGCCGATATGGTGGTGGGCAAATGGGCAGAACATTTTGGATACGAGCGCCACTATAAGCATGTGAATCCATTACTTTATAGATATTTACTTCCTATCTATGTTCATGTGGTCATCCAATTTGTTTTGGGACTTTTTATTCGTGTTTTACCGCACAAAACGCGCAACACTATCGTTTATCGGAACTCTATCTTTGAAAAGATATATGAGAAAATCTATGTGAAGTTAAGAGGATTGTGAGGTGCGAAAATACTCTGTTTTGGATACATTTATGGATTCCAAAATAAAAAAGAATATATCTCTGTGTCGCCTTCTTTTTTCATTTCAAATGGATGTTGTGCCATGTCCATATATTTAAAAAACATCTGCGCCAAGCCCGTGTAATCATGAGGTTCCACATGAAGATACAGATGGGGATCGCCGTCGCTTAAGGCTAAAGCATATTTCCGTAACTTGGTGGTTTTGTTCAGAAAGCTCTCTTTGGTTTGCAAAAAATACTGTAAGCCGTTGTAATCGGGCGGACCTATGGCTTCAAAACCTATGTTTTTGTTGAAATCTATAGCTTTCTTGTTGTCTTGTAGAATTCTGATGAAGCTTTTGACGCCTTGCAAGAAGCCAAAACCATACTCACTCAACAACAACGAAGCAAGGAGTGGGGCAGGGCTGTCAACATAACGCCAATCCCACAAAAACAAACCTGATTCGGAGGTGTTGTTTACCCAATCAATATTTTTGATGTTGATGAGTCCAATCTTTTGGTTGTCGTAATGTATGATGAAATAGTAATTCGAGTGATTGTCTATGCTTTGATACCATTGTCGTTGCATCTTTTTGGTGATATGTTGCTGAAAGTGCATATAACGTCGAATCTCCGGCGAATTGCGATACTGCCTCACCATTTCGATGTCTTTTTCATACAGACGTTCTAAGGTAATGCCGTATTTTTGAAGTTTCATCTGCTAAAAGAGTTATAATACTTTGCTGATGGCAAAAGGAGGGCGTTTGGTTTGTGCTTTGTAGATGCGCAACATGTATTCGCCTAAAATACCCATGCACATCAACATGATAGCAGCAGAAAACAAGATGGCAACAATAATAGAAGTGTAGCCAATGGTGGCATGAAAAAAGAGTTTTTTTAATAAATAATGCAGTCCTATCAGAGCAAAAAGAATACTGGCAGCAAAACCACCATAAGACATAAGGCGCAGGGGAAAAGCCGTATAGAAAAACGAAATGTTCAAAGCATGTGTAATAAGTTTGCCTGAAGTATAGTTCGATTGATCGTGTTTTCTCGGCAAATGATTCACCGTAGCAAAATCAACATGCTCTGTAAACCACGACAATATTTCGTCAATATACACATATTCGTGATAGGTCTCGGTGGTCTTCTTCACAATATCTGATTTTATCAAACGAAAGGAAGCACCTGCAATAGTTTTACTCGAGAAACGCGAGCTTTGATTCATATACCAACTGCCAATCTTGCGAATGACGTTGTGTTTCTTGTCGCCATGAACTCCGAAGATGATGTCGGCATCAGTTACATTCATTTTGTTATATAGCACGGCAATGTCTTCCGGCATATATTGTAAATCATCGTCAATAGTCACGGTGTAATCGCCTTTCACAAAGCCGAACCCACAAAGTATGGCATTATGTTGACCGAAATTCTTTGAAAGTTTGATGGCAACAATCGTATCAGGATGTTCATTTTTCAGATTGGAGAGTACTTTCCAACTACCATCGCGACTGCCATCATCCACAAATATCACTTGAAATGTTTTGCCCATTTCCGCGAATGTTTTTGCAATCCTTTCAAACAGTTCTTGCAAACTCTTTTCGCTATTCAAAACAGGCACAACAACAGAGAAGTCTGTATGCGTCATAAGCTTGGAATATTAATGTTGAAAGCGCCCAAATTGATGTTTTGCCCGTTAATCCATTTGGTTTCGTCAGACAACAAACTCATCACCACATTCGCCACATCTTCAGGATAGCCGAAACCATTAGGATGCATGGCTTTGAATTTCTCAATGAATTCCTCCGACATCATTTCTCTGGCTTTGTCAACCATAGGGCTAAACACATAAGCAGGACAAACACAATTGGAACGTATTCCTTTTGGCAAAAGTTCGATGGCTAATGTCTTACTCAGTCCTTCGAGCGCCATCTTCGAACTACAATACAAGGCACCGCCAAACAATGGGTTAGAAGTGACGCGACTCGAAATAAAAACAAGCGACGCTTTCTTGGCAATTTTCTTTTGTGCCAATGCTTTACTGATGATGAGCAAAGCCGCTTCAAAATTCAAGGCAAAGACGTCACGAATTTGCTTGGAGTTCACAAACCGAACGGGTACGATAGGAGATACACCCGCACTATGAACAAATCCATCTATTAGAGCTAAAGTATGCACCAATGCTTCCACTTCTGTTTCGTCGGTGAGGTCAGCAACAAACTTAACGTGACCATTTCCGGACAGCTTTGCAAACGTATCTTCAAGCCTTTCGGGAGTTTTTCCGGTGATAATGAGTCGGGCACCACACTCGGCAAGCATCAGAGCACATTGCTTCCCTATGCCTGAAGAGGCACCACTCACTAATATCGTTTTCTTGCTGAAATCAAACTGTGTCATACTATTTCTTTATACTTCCACAAGTTCCGAACACAAAATATCTTTGGTTTCGAGTATCACCGAACCCCATGACAAACCAACACCGAAGCCCGAAAGCAGCAGCGTGAGTTGTTGGGAAGAAACTTGTTCGCGAAGTTGCGTAATTAAAGTTATCAATATAGAAGCCGAACTTGTATTGCCAAAATCCTGTATGGAATAAGGATATTTCTCCTTCGGAATCTTAATCTTCTTGCGTATCACTTCATTCATCAAGAGGTTGGCTTGATGAAAAACAAAATAATCTATGTCGTCCACCGTCTTTTGTTGCGATGCCAAGAGTTCATTCACATTGGGCGGCACTTCCATCGTAGCGAAATTAAATACTCTCACTCCATCAAGCGCCAAATGTATCATATTACGTTCGATTCCCGGACCAAAATTCCTTAGATTATGCGATGTTCTGTCGGCAATACGCCTTGTGCCGCTATGCGGGATATAGATGGCGTCAAACTCCTTGCCATCGGTCTGTAAATTGAAATGCATTGGCGGCGCTGTCGCATCCAATTCCAAGGCTGTGGCAGTCCCCGCATCTCCAAAAAGCGTGTAGATAGATTTATCGCGATAGGAAACACTTGAGGTGGACACATCGCCCACCAATAAGAGCGCCTTTTTCAATCCAAACGAGTTGAGCAAACCACTCACGATGCTAAGCCCATAAACATAACCCGAACATCCCAACCCAACATCAAACGTCATACATTTGGTGGACAATCCAAGCCGATGTTGCAAGATGATTCCCGTGGCTGGCAGATGATAGTCGCGGGCTTGCGCTATGAAAATAAGGATATCTATCTCGTCTTTTTTCCATCCGATATCTTGTATAAGCTTTTCCGCTGCATGAAAACATAAGTCGCCCGTAGTTACCCCTTTCTCAGCAATGCGACGTTTGGCTACCCCAACAGTCTTTATCAATTGTTGTCTCTCTTTCAAAGGTATCCAACGATAGTTCATGTTATCGTATTCGTTTTTCGGAACACAAGCAGAGATACCTTTGATACGGACGTTATGTGAAGAGAAAAGTGCCATTTATTTAATTCTTTCTTGTATGATAACAAAAAGGTCGTTCACCGTTTTCGATTTGCGCAAATCATCAGCCGTAATCACCACATTGTATTCTGTGTTTACCAACGCAATAAAAATAAGTGCATTCACCGAATTCCAATCAAACGCATCTCTGAAAATGCTTTCCGGTTTCAGTGCTCCGGGTGTTAAGTCTTCAAACTCTGTTTCTATATCCTGTATAAATTTCTCTATATTCATGACTTTAATTTTCTACAAATGTATGAAAAAATGTTGAACTTGCGCTATAATTTTAATTTATTTTCATATTTCTATGATGGTACCTGCCCACGAAAGTCCGATTCCAAAGGAGCACAACATGATTTTATCCCCTTTTTTTACCAAGCAGTCATCCATCGCATTCTTCAGCGCAATCGGGATAGTAGCCGAAACCGTGTTACCAACATTCACCATATCAATGATAAATTTCTCAACGGGGATCTTCATCTTTCTTCGAATCACTTCCAGCATCTGCGTATTTGCCTGATGAAACACAAACAAATCAATATCTTCAATCAGGCGGTTCTCCTTCACTAACAATTCTCGAATCATCGGCGGCACAACCTTCATCGCAAACAGAAATATCTCACTGCTATTCATCTCCATCTTCCCCAATTTCATGCCATCCGCATCCGCATGCTGTTCAAGCCATTCCTTAGTCATAAACTCGCGTGTCCCCGACTGCCGAACAATCAAATGTTGATATCCGCTGCCATCTGTGCCAAACACAAACTTTCCGATTTTCATACTATCTTCTGTATGCGAAATCAAAGTAGCAGCCCCTGCATCACCAAAGATGATACGCAATTCAATATCTTTCGGATGTATCACCGTGCTCGGTATATCCGAAGTCAACAACAACACATTTTTCGCCTGCTGACTCTCCACCAAGCCTTTTGCAACGCTAATCCCATACATAAACCCTGTGCAGCCGTAAGGGATATCCAAGCTTCCGCAGCTTTTCGGCAATTGCAAACGGTCCTGCAAGATACAAGCCGTAGCAGGCGCTTTATAATCCAAGCCTTCCGTACAAAACAACACGTAATCTATTGCTTCTCTTGCTATATCATGCTCTTGAAAGAACTTCTCCGCGGCATGAAATGCCAAATCCGAACCAATTTCTCCCGCAGCAGTAATATGTCGCTGTTTCACACCCGATTTCTTAAAGATATCCTCCTCGTTCAACTCAGGAAACTCAGCGCATAAGTCTTTATTGCTCAAAATCTTTTCAGGCAAATAATAACTGATAGCTTTAATATAGGAGTTCATAGCGAGATGTGTAATGTCTGTCTTCAGATAAATGAAATAACTTACTTATTTTTATAACGATAATTCTACGAATAAAACCCAAAATAGATACATTCTACACAATATTTTCTTTCAATCATTTATTTCCCAAAAGATTCAATCGCCAATCGGTAAGAATCCAAGCCGAATCCAGAGATACTTCCTCTACATCCGCCTGCTATCAACGATATATGCCGAAACTCCTCCCGTGCAAAGATATTCGATATATGCACCTCTACCACAGGCGTCGCCACAGCCTTCACCGCATCAGCTATAGCCACCGATGTATGCGTATATCCCCCTGCATTCAAGATGATCCCATCGTACGTAAAGCCCGTTTCATGTATTTTGTTGATGATTTCCCCTTCCACATTACTCTGAAAATACTCCAAACGATAATCCGCGAATCGAACCACCAATTCCGCAAAATACTCCGTAAACGTCTTCTCTCCATAGACATTCAGTTCCCTCACCCCAATCAAGTTAAGGTTAGGTCCGTTGATGATAATTA
>CAIOJS010000160.1 GCA_903858655.1 uncultured bacterium
CAGCAACCAGCAATTCAGGATCGAGCCGGTCTTCGATACCAAGTCCCTTACAACCCGGGCAGGCTCCTGAAGGGGAATTGAATGAAAATAAACTACGGTCTGTTCTAAATGGTGCATCAGAAGCGAATTCCCCGCAACGGGCAAAGAGCAAACGCAGGTAATCGTAAATTCCTGTGAGCGTACCAACGGTGGAGCGGGGATTTTTGGAGATGGAATACTGATTTATCGCGATGGAAGGAGATAATCCTTCAATCACTTCAACATCCGGGCGTTTGAGCTTTCCAAGAAACTGGTGTGCATGGGTAGAGAATGAACCAAGGTAATGGTTTTCGGCAGCCTTGTTTAAGACATCAAATACGAGGGAAGATTTGCCGGAGCCGGAAACACCGGTTACAACGATCAATTTGTTTTTTGGGATATCAAGACTGACTGAACGAAGGTTGTTCTCTTTAGCGTTGCGAATTGTAATAAAATCGTTCCCGGGCATTTTCAGAGGTTGTGCTTGTCGGTTATTGGCTTTTGCCTGTATTTTGGGATGTAAATTTACTTCTTTACCAACTTCGTTATTTCTGTCATATCGTTACTTGTAAGTTTTTATGGTTCATCACAATAATCCGTACCTGTATAAAGTGAAAACATTAACCACAATAGGCACACTAAGTCTCATTAGGGTCCTTTTGGTACTCTGGAAAATAATTCATTCCCATTGTTTTGTGTCTTTTTTAACAAATACCTCTGTGTTATCCTAAATGGTGCATAAACTAAAAAGATCAACAATGTATAAATTCTATTGTGACCTATTGTGCCTATTGTGGTGAAAAAGAATTGTAACAAAAAGTACGCATTGTTGCGATGAGCCGTTTTTGTTATAAGGATAATTGTGTCCCTGATCATTTAAGCCACTTGCTGCCATTGAGCATTTCCAAGGCAATAGAAGCAGGCCAAAATTGTTGTAAGGTAAATTTGTTTTTTCATAAATTCTCCATATTGATGTTAATAGCCTGGTTACTTTTTTGCTTTTGCGGCATTTCTGCCAACTCACCACTTTTGGTAAGCACACTCCCGGTTGGTTTTGTTGCGGTTGCAAGCTCGTTGACCACAAGGTTTTATTTCATTATTTCATCAAAATCAGTTATGATGGCTCGAAATAGCTTTTCCCCATTTTCTCCTAAATCTTGGTTTATCAATCCAAGATCTTTCCTCATTTCAATCATAATTTTACTTAATTTAGTAAATAGGACTTTTAAATCCAATGTTACTTTCTGCGAATTCGTAGCATACAAATATTGAAAATAATCTGAAAATGAGTTTATTACTCCGGGTGATGCGTACAATATATATTTTTTATAAAACTCATAAAGTTTTTTGACAATCTCTTCGTCTGGTTGTTTGATTTCTGTTTTCGCTTCGCTAAATATTTCCATTATCAGATTGACAAAATGTTGGTATAATTCTCTTCGCTCTTTAATAAACGACAGGATTTGTTGAATATTTGAGATTTCAAAGACTTGATATTGATTACATAATTTTATTGTCTATGAGATAGCATTCCGCCGTGATTAAAGATATGGGGTAGATGGAAATCTACTTCAATTTCTCGTCCGAATCCCATCCCAGCCAAAGAATGAATTGGATCTTGTGACATGGACCACATGATGAAATGAATATCAGGTTC
>CAIOJS010000161.1 GCA_903858655.1 uncultured bacterium
CTATTCAAAAAAAAGAAACAAAAAAAAGAAAAAGGTTTCTGATGAAACCAGTCCCTTTATACATTTTTATATTGATATTTCTCCCTGTCTGTTCGGTAGCTGTTTTATTCGATCCACTCCACTTTTGGTCTAAAAGCCATCAACTTGACATCAATCAACAGAATGTAGTAACAAAAGACGAAGTCGAAATAGGACGTGAAATTGACACTGGATTGGTTCATCCTTTGTTGTTTGTGGATGTGAAAGATTCTAAGGCTTTGGCTCCTATGCAAAACAAAATTAATTCGTATTTGGAACAAAAGAATCGTGAAGGTATATTTACTTCCGTTTCTATATATCTCAACGATTTAACGACAGGTAATCATATTGATATCAATCCTGACGAACTTTATGACCCTGCAAGTCTTATGAAGGTGCCCTGTCTTATCATATATTTGAAAGAGGCAGAAACCAATCCGGATTTGTTGAAAAGAAAATACATTTTCAAACCCGATTCCAAGAATTTATACGCAGCCACTATCAAAGATCAGACCTTAGTGAAAGGAAAGAGTTATACGGTGGACGAGCTCCTTTATTATATGATCGCCTATTCAGACAACGAAGCATTTTGGTTGTTGTGCGATAATATTGATAACATAAAATTTGAAAACCTCAATAAGGAGTTCGGTATCCCAAAGAATTTGGATAAAATCATTCATCCAAATGGTGGCGGACAAAATTTCGTTGCCGGTGTTAGTTCAATCGCACGTTATTTCTCTGTCCTTTACAACAGTTCTTATTTAAATAAAAAGATGTCATTATATGCCTTAAACTTGCTCACTCATAGCAAATATAAAGAAGGTATGCTTAAAGAAATAGATCAAGGTGTAAAGGTGGCGCATAAGTTTGGCGAACGCATAGAAGTTGGACAGGCTGAATTTCATGAGTTTGGTATAGTCTATCTTAAAAACCGTCCATATCTTTTAGGTGTCATGACTCGAGGCAAACAATTGAGTCAGTTACAAAGTCTCGTATGCGATGTTTCAAAGATAATCTTTGACGACATGAAAGGAAAGCAGTAGGGAGTTCATAGTTTTAAATTCCGTTACTTTTTCCTCGCTTTTTGATTTATTATTTGCCACGTGTTTCGATGTAAATCACAATATCTACGTGTGATTTGTAATGTCTGCTACTGTGTTTCCCCTAACAATATTTTTATTCAAATTAAAAAATTGCTCATTCACTTATTTTCCGCAAAAAAACATTGATGTTAATCATTATGATGTCGTAAAATAAAATTTAAATATCTCTTATATGGATAATAATGAGGAATTTAAAAATTATTAATTTCAGACAAGAAAAATGTCATTGCAACCGCAGTCTAAAAATGATTGTATAATTGAAATAAAATCAATAATTTTGTTGCCGTAATCTTCATTGGATTCATCCAAATTAGCGAATTTTATGAACAAATTATTTTAATCATATAGAAAAAGGCATTATGAACAACAATTTGAAAGCTTTATTTGAACCGACATCTGTAGCCCTAATTGGTGCATCATCTAAAGAATTTTCTATTGGAAATGTGATTATCAAAAATCTGCTTCACTATCAGTTCAAAGGTCCGATTTATCCCATCAATCAAAAAGAGGATGAAATTCGTGGGTTGAAAGCTTATAAAACCATATTTGATGTTCCCGGTCATGTTGACCTTGCTCATATTGTGATTCCTCCACCTTTCGTTCCTCAAGAAGTTGAAAACTGTGGCATCAAAGGTGTGAAAGCTATCATCATCAATACGGCAGGTTTCAAAGAAATGGGAGCCGAGGGACAAGCATTGGAAGATGATTTCTTGGCAAGAGCCAAAAAGTATAACATCCGTATCTTTGGTCCCAACTGTCAGGGTATTATTAATTCTGACCCTGCCTTTCAAGCATATTGCAATTTTACATTTACTTATTTTAAACCGGGCGCTATTTCCATCGTGGCACAAAGTGGAGGCGTTGGAGCTGTAATCACCCAATCCTTGCATGATATGCATATCGGATTGAGACTCTATGCTTCGAATGGCAATGCTTCTGATATTTCTATCACAGAGATTATAAAATATTATGGTGACGATGAGCAAACCAAAGTCATTGTGCTTTATCTCGAAAGCCTTTCGAACACCAAAGAGTTTATGGAAGTTGCTGCTCAGGTAACCGCAAAGAAACCCATACTTGCCATATCAGCAGGAAGAACAGAAAAGGGAGCGGCTGCATCCAAATCTCATACTGGAGGATTAGCAGGAGGCATCACCATGGAACTTATCTTTCAAAAAGTAGGTATTTTATCTTTTTCTAATTTAGAAGAAATTTGCCACGCTGCTATGGCGTTTTCTTCCCAACCGATTCCTAAAGGTAATAACGTTGGAATGATAACCAATACAGGAGGTCCGGCTATCATCGCAACCGACGAATTGGTAAGTTGCGGTATGACCATACCGCCATTGTCCGACCAAGCAAAAACAGACCTAAAATTAACGATGTTGGATGCTGCTTCCATCAACAATCCTTTGGATGTTGTAGCTACAGCAGGAGCCACGCATTTTAAAAGTGCCATAGAAGTGATGATGAACGAACCTCAGATAGATAGTATTTATTTGACTTTCGTGACGCCACCTTTTGTTGATTGTGTTAGTGTTGCCAAAGAAATTGCTGCCATCAGCAAACTCCAACGCAAGCCTATTGTGTGTAATTATATCACAGATAAAGAAAATTGGAAAGAAACTTCCAAGATATTAAATGAAGGCGGCATACCTTGTTTTGATTATCCTGAAACAGCAGCTAAGGCGCTTTCTGCATTAGTTAACTATCATGATATACAATCTAATGAACAAGGTTCAATTAAAGCTTTTGTTGATATAGATTTTGAGAAGGCAAAGACCATATTTGATACAGCAAAGGCGCAAAAAAAAGAAGTACTTACGGCTGCTGATGTCTACCAGATTTTAGAAGCGTACAGAATCCCAATAGCCAAATGGAGTATTGCCAACACTATTGAAGAAGCCGTTGTAGAAGCTGAGAAGATTGGCTTCCCGCTTGTGATTAAAGCTGATTCCGAAGAGATTATTCATAAGAGTGATGTGGGAGGCGTGGCTATAAATATAAAGAATGTAGATGAAGTTCGTTCGGTTGTAACTAATATGCAACAAAAACTTCAACAAGCTGATTTGAAATTTTTCATACAAGAATTCCTCACAAAAAGCCGCGAACTTATTATAGGTGTGAAAGAAGAAGAAGGCTTAGGTCACCTGAGTATGTTTGGTATGGGTGGCGTGATGGTTGAAGTATATA
>CAIOJS010000162.1 GCA_903858655.1 uncultured bacterium
ATAATTAATTAGATGGCGCATCCTGAGTAATTAATTATGCGAAGTATGATACCTAAAACATATTTATAATAAAATACAAAAATAATACAAATTTATGGAAACTTTTAAAAACATTTTAATTCCGTTCGATTTCAGAGAACAATCTGAAATTGCTTTAAGCCAATCTTACAATCTGGCTCGTCTCACGGGGCTTAATATTACGTTATTATACGTTCATGAAGATGGTGGTTTTTTAAACAAATTTTTCTCAACAGATCAAAGCGATGATTTGGTGAAGAAAATGGAAGTTGAATTGGATAACTTTGTGAAAGAAAAAAGCAAAGAAACCGGTTTAGACATTAGCTTCATGGTAGCTCGTGGAAAAATTCATTCAAAAATTGTGGAAGTTGCCGAAATGATTCAAGCAAAATTCATTGTGATGGGTACTGCCAGCTCTACCAATCCCGAAGCAAATGTAATTGGTGCTAACACATCGCGCGTCATTAGAAATGCAAAATGTCCTGTTATCACTGTTGGTTCAGCTAACCATTATGATGGTTGTCGCAGTATTTTACTTCCCCTCGATTTGACCAAAGAAAGCCGTCAGAAAGTGGGTTGGGCTATTGAGATGGCAAAGATGTTTGGCGCAACCATTAAAGTCATTACGGTTTTATGGTCAACCAATCACAAAGAAATTGCAGGAACCTTGCGTGCTCAGGTGACTCAAGTTCGTGAATTTATTGAACAAAGGAATGTCCAATGCTCGGCAGAGATAATTGAAACCAACAAAGAATCAGAAGAAATACCCTTGATTTTTAAATATGCACTTGACCAAGGCGATGTTGATTTGATTATGATTATGACACAACAGGAAACAGGATTGATTCCTTTCTTCCTGAGTTCGCAATCAACGGAAATCATTCGCCTGTCGAGTATCCCCGTTATGTCTATCATTCCAAAAGATACCGGCGATACTTTAGCGCGTTAAGGTTATATGATTGCTGAAATTATTAGTATTGGCGACGAACTGCTGATTGGTCAGATTGTCAATACCAATGCCTCTTTTATTGCTGCCGAGTTGAATTTGGCGGGTATTATCGTAAGGCGTATCACCACTATCGGTGATACACACGATGAGATTTTATCCGCGCTGCATCATGCTTCTCAGTACGCCAATCTTGTGATTATCACGGGTGGTTTGGGTCCGACAAATGATGATATAACGAAGCATACGCTCTGCGAATATTTTGACTCGCATCTTGTTCTTCATCAAGAATCTCTCGATAACATTCGTGATATATTTTGCAAACGCGGCTATGAGCTTACCGAACGCAATCGCTTGCAAGCCGAATTGCCACACAATTGCACTCCCATCAGCAATCCTTTAGGGACAGCACCCGGTATGTGGTTCGAGAAGAATGAGATTCATTATATTTCGATGCCCGGTGTTCCGTTCGAGATGAAGAAAATGCTGATGGACGAAGTGCTACCTGCCTTTGAACGATTGGGCGTAACAAAATCTATCATACATAAGACCATATATACTATAGGTATTGGCGAATCAGCCCTTGCCGACCGCATCAAGAATTGGGAGGAACAATTGCCTGCTGATATCAAACTTGCGTATCTGCCCGAACCCGGTATCGTGAAGCTGCGCCTTTCAACCTACGATTCTGATGCTACAAATCCAAAGGAAGCCATCGCGATAGAAATTAATAAGCTAAAAGGGCTTATTCCCGAGTTGATTTTTGGATATGATAAAGATACCATTCAGAAAGTGGTGGGGGAGCTGTTGCTGAAATTGGGAAAAAGCGTGGCGACTGCCGAAAGCTGCACAGGGGGATATATTGCGCATTTGATTACTTCGGTGGCGGGCAGTTCGGCATATTATAAAGGTTCGGTGGTGGCGTATGATAATGCGGTGAAAGTGGAAGCCTTGGGCATTGATGAGAAACTAATTCAACTGCATGGTGCGGTGAGCCAAGAAGTGGTGAGTGCTATGGCGCAAGGTGCGCGGCAGCTTTTAAAGACGGATTATGCTATTGCAACTTCCGGCATTGCAGGACCGGATGGGGGCACGCCTGAAAAACCTGTGGGAACAATTTGGATAGCTATTGCAAGTCCGAACAAAGTGTATGCAGAGAAATTTCTGTTGGGCGATGACCGCGAAAGGAACATTCGGCGCGCATCTTTGTTTGGGTTAAATATGTTGCGGAAAGAGTTGATGGGAGGGTAGGGGGAGAGCTGGGGAGGCTTCAAGCCCCAAGCTCCAAGACCCAAATACGAAGCTCCAAATACCAAGAAAGAAATAGTGTTCCTTGTGTATTTAACTTGTGTCCTTTGTGGTAAAGAGAAAAACACACGGAGACACAAAGAACGCTAAGAAACACTAAGGATTTTCCATCTTTTTTTTGTGTTGAATCATA
>CAIOJS010000163.1 GCA_903858655.1 uncultured bacterium
ATATATTTTTCTATTAATATAGTAACGAATTTTTCTTTTTTTATTTTATGATGATGAGTTTTTCTGATTGTTGTCGGATTTTTCCATTGTCGTCTGATAAAGTGATGGTATAAGTATAAAAGCCTTTCGACAGACGTTCGCCATTCGTGCTACATGCGTTCCAATATACTTTAATGGGCAGGTATTCTCCGGGGATTATATCTCTATCAATTTCTGTTGCAGCTTTCCCTGTAATATCATACACTACAATTTTAAGAAACATCATATTGTCACTTAAATTGTGTTCGATATAAAAATAGGTGTAGTCGCTCACAGGGTCGGGATAATTATAAACACCCCCCAGATTCATACCACTGGCACCTAAAACTCTGAACGTAATATCTTTTTCTGAAGAATTATCCAGCAAATCCCAAGCTTTTAATGTTATTTTGTGTTCACCCGAACTTAAACCCGAAAAGCGATATGATGTTTCTCCTGAGGTGTAGGTATCAGGATTTTGAATATAATTATCGTTTAAATAAAAAGGATTGTTCATTTCGTCATCCAAAACAGCAACTATCTCATGACCAAGATTGATTCCGCAACTATTGATGCCACTGGTGTCATGAAGAAAAGCTAATAAAAGAGGCTGCGAATCTGTTTCGCCATCAGAGATAAAACTTCTATCATTCATGTAAAGCGCTATATCGGGACCCAGAATATCGGGATTATTTAAGACTCCATTATTAATAAAACACAAACTGTCCGTAACCCCACCTGCATCAAAGTCTGCATTTTTGGCATAATATGTAATCTTTCCATATCCATCAGCAAAACTAATATCTTTCGGAACAAAGAAGGAAAATGAAAACTCGCCATCAACAACACTAACATTACCTTTGTACAAAATGGTTTGTTGCTGCGTAAAACTTTGTACATAACTCAAGCCTGGATCATTCGCCATGGTGTTGCAATTGGTCGGTTTGTCGAAAACGGTGGGATATATCTTGCCATTATACCATGTTTGTTTGTTACCCGCATTGTCGCTGATAAAGCCTGAAATAGTAATCACATCCTCGTTGTGCAAGGTATCGCTGACTGATTTTGTAGTGTCCACACTCACGTTTTGGGTAACAACTTTGAATTCGGGAATTGCCAACGACAGTGCTGGATCACCCAACAAAGTAAAGTTTTGCATATACACTCCCGGGGCACACAGGTTCTTTGATTGTTTCACGATGTCGCCAAAGCGAATTTTATCATTCAAGTTTTTCGTAAATGCAGTTTTAATCAAATTTCTGTTCACAATTTCATTGGCATGAGCATAAGCAACGCGTGTGGTTGAAAACAATGCAATGCCACCACCATTTGGATTTAATAAGATTTTTTCTCCTGCCGAAACAAATGCGGGATTGTCGTAACGGCTAAACTCGCAGGTAGCAGTCACAAAAACAGGTAAACAATAAAAATTATCATATTTCCCAATATCCCCCATAGTCAGAATCCCTTCTGCTGCCAAACCGTTTTCGCCACCATGTCCAATATAATTTATCATTAAAGCACCCTTCGAAATCATTTTGTTCACTGCATCGTTCACGTCGGGATATTTATCCCCTTGTGGGGTATATACTTGTTTAAAGGCATCTAAGTAGATTTTGTGGATATTCACATTTCTATTCAGCGAATCCAATACTACACACAGTTTTTCAGCTTGTTTCAAATGCAGGTTGCCATCCTCATCGTCAGCAATAATGCATACTTCATTACGCCAAGGGTTGTAATTGGAAATTAAATTATTTTCATAAGAATTGGGAAGCAAGTCTTTTTTTGTGCCATAACGAATTATTTTCTGAACAAGAACATTGGCATCATTAACTGACGCAACAGGCAACCTGCCAATACCTATATCAAGATTCCCAGCAAGGTCAACCCCTTCAAGCGAATCCAACATGCCGAAAAAATCATCAGAAACATAGGAAGAAGTGGGTAATAAAGAATTGTCAGTTTGCCACGTGGGAATGAAATTGGAGTTGGGAGCGACTCGGTTTTTCATATCATAAGAGCCATCGCCCAACAATAAAAGATATTTTAAGCGGTGAGTAGTATCACTTCCGCTTCGACTATACACCATGCGAACAAAATCGCGAATGGCAGCAACATCTTGCTTGCCGGATGAAAACTCGTTATACACTTGTTTTGTTGTTGCTACGATAACGTTCATGTTGTCGTTGTTGCGATGAAAATCAGCAATGGCGTTGGCTTGAGCAACAAAATCAGGATGAGTTACAATAACTAAATCTGCTTGTGGAGAAGCGTGCAGATTTTGGTTGGGAAGATTACCAATAAGTGATGGTGGAAAGGTATTGTTTTCATCAAAAGCAATAAAATTAAGCAAACTATCTGTGTAAGCTTTAAAAGAAGCAACTCCCGAAACATTTGTCAAATTCATCTCGCTTATATCACCATTTTCTTTTGGCAACCACACACGAAATGACCCCCCCGAATTATTTATATCAAACTGGCTTATGGTTTGCCCAATGCTTGCTTCGTTTCTAAAAAGAAGTTGATTGCCGAAAAAGTTGAGATGCTGTGTTGCATTGATTTCGAAATAGTCTAACCAAGCGATAGAAGCATCTTGTGGTTTATCGTATGCAATATGAATATTCAAAGTATCTGAAAGGGGAATAAATTTCATTGAATTGATTTGGATTTTGGCAAAATCAGAATTGATATTACCATCTATGGGTAAAATGGTATCAATAGTAGTATTTCCATTAATTGTAATCTGAAACGCACTCTCCACAAGCGAGCGAGCGTACACAGAGAAATCAATATGCATAAGTCTGGTTTTATCCACATTGGGAATCACATACGTGAAGTTATGCGTCAGTGCTTGATCGAACACTTCTCCAACCCATTGTTTGCCCGAATTAATTAAATTTAATGAATCGAGTTCGTGAGCGCCATAATAGTCGGAAGCATTTACTGTAATGTCTGGAACGGAAGAAATAACCGGATAAGGCGCGATGCGCTTTGGAGAGCCGGACTTCATCGTTACAAAATAATATGTAGTGTCGGAATAGAGGTTTTTGATATGTTTGAATGTTGAGTCTGTTTGATTATAATTCCATTTAGTGGGACTTTGCCCATAAAACAAAATATAATCGCCCGGATTCAGATAGCCATCGCCTTGATCATTTATGAAAACTGCATTTTCAATCAAATCATCATAGCGGAAAGCAGCATTGGCTTCGGGCAGCATAGCACCCCCATTGCCATACAATCTGAAATCTGAAGATTTAATAGGCTGGGGGAGACCTAAGTCAATGAGATTTTGATAGGTGAGTTTGTAAACTCCATCCGTAGTCGTTGCTATTTTATACCAATTGCCATCAGCCAATACAGAGGAAGGGGCAAATTGGTTAGCTTTGCCCGATTGTCCATAGGATAGCAAGGAGCAGCCAAAAACTAATACAAGAAAGGCATATAGATTTACTTTCATTCGGAGTCTAACAATTTATTCATTTTTGCTTTTATACAAACGTATTTTTTGAAAAGTTATTTTAATAGAAATAATCCACAAAGATATAAAAAAACTCTTGAATAGAATCGGCAAATGTTACTAAAAATTAAATTATGTGATTTATTTTATTTTTTTTTGCATTCGTACCAAGTTATTTCCTAATTTTGGCGTTATGTAATTTGTTATGCCTTTTATGTTTTATTTTAATCCTTATTGATATGAAAATACAATTAGTTGTTCAACGATTTTTTCTTTGCCTTTTATTGATAACATCTACATCAATCCTTAGTTTCGGTCAACGTAGCACCAATGAAACCGTATTGAAATTTACACGCCAAAGCAATACTAAAATTGCGAGTTTAAATGCAGTGGGTCAGAAAGTTTTCAGCTTTAGCATTGAAGGCTTGGCAACACAACAGCAGGTAGATGAATTTGTCCATAAATTTCAAGGCAAAAAGTTTGTGGTTAGCATTAATGTTACTGGTTTGATACAAAATACAACTTTCAGAAATGGATTTATTGTTTTGGAAAGAGCCTCAAAGATAAGTGATTTTCAGAAATTGCTGACGAAAGCGGGTATCAGTCATATTTATGTTGACAATAAACGCATCGCTGTTACCGAAATGGAAACAATAAAAACCAAGGTCCCTTCAAAAAATAAATAATATAACCAAAACAAAATTTTTGCCATGAGAAAAATATTTCTTTTCCTTATTTTTATTATTACACTTGCTAATATTGCAAATGCACAGTGTTCGGGTACTGCCCTTACGGTGAACAATCCTTCTTTTGAAGGGACTCCTCAACCACACGTGACACCTCCGGGTTGGGATATATGTATGCCTGGTGTAACGCCTGATACGCAACCCGGGTCTTGGGGATGCACGCTGCCTCCATCAAATGGCTCTTCTTATTTGGGTTTGGTGTATCAACCCAGCACGGGGTGGCAAGAAGGCGCAGGACAAACCTTGAGTTCGCCTATGGTGGCAGGAACCACTTATAATTTTACTATTGATTTGGCTACTATGGCTTCGGCTGACCCTACCACAGGGATTATACTTCCGCCTTGGTGTGCCGAACTGCAATGTTGGGGTGGCATGTCGGGTGTGAATTCAGGCTGCGATATGGCTGAATTGTTATGGACTTCACCGATAATTTCAAATTCCACTTGGATTACCTATAATCTTAGTTTCACACCTACCCAGCCTTGGAATCATATTTTATTTCTTATTACTACACCAACACCTCCCTGCACAGACGGTCAATATTTGTTGGTTGACAATATGTCAGCCATTGTCCCTACTGTTGATATTGCACAATTTAGTTTGACAAACGGCATCGGTGGCATGAATATTTGTGCAGGTCAATCGGCAACTTTCCAAGACCAATCAACCTCCGTTGGCGGTGTGATTAATAGTTGGACATGGAACTTTGGGGATGGCTCGCCTACATCAACGGTGCATAATCCCACGCATCTATATAGCACGCCGGGCACCTATAATGTTGTGCTCACCACTACAAGTACGGTGCCGTGTACCGTTAGCGTTACACATCAAATAACAGTATATCCCAATCCTACTGTTGTCGTTAGTGGCGGTGGTTCTATATGCTCAGGCGGCGCCATGTCGGTGCCTGTTATATTTACTTTTACAGGTACTGGACCATGGAATGTAACTTATACGGATGGCGTAACCCCTGTTACCCAAACCATCACAACATCACCCTATACAGTTAATGCAACCGCAACTGGAGTTTATTCTGCTTCGGCAGTATCCGATGCCCATTGCACAGGAACCTGTTCAGGAACTGCCAATGTGGTGATAAGTTCCAATTTAATATTGACGGCTACTGCATCACCCACAACGATATGCCCCGGGGCGAATTGTACGCTCGCGGCAACGGGAGCAACCACCTACGTGTGGATGCCCGGAAATTTAACGGGAACTTCGGTAACGGTGAATCCAACAACGCAGACAACCTATACCGTCACAGGTACAACTGGTATATGTACCGGTTCGACCTCCGTTACGGTGAATATAAATTCAAGTTTGACAGTTGCTGTTACTCCATCAAATCCTACCATGTGTGTCGGTACTTCAGTAAGTATGACAGCAAGCGGCGGCACATCGTATTTGTGGACGCCTAGCACCACACTTTCGTCGGACACAGCAGCAACAGTGGTGGCGACACCCGCTGTTACCACAACCTATACTTTAGGCGGTACTGCAGGCGGCTGTTCGGGTATTACGGTAGTCACTGTGGTGGTTACTTCGGGTCCTGTAATTTCAATTACGGCTGATCCACCTCATATATGTATTGGCGACACCAGCAAAATTACCTGCAATGGTGTTGCAACTTCTTATACATGGTCGCCTACCACAACGCTCTCGAACCCAACGGCGCAAGCGCCTTTTGCTTTTCCAGATACCACCACCACTTACACGGTTATAGCCGATAACAACGGATGCATCAGCACTTCGTCATTTACCTTAGTGGTGAATCCTTTGCCTATGCCCAACTTTATAGGCGCCCCTCTGGAAGGCTGTCAGAATATGAAGGTGGACTTCACCGACCTGACCACGCCCGCTGTGAACCAATGGTATTGGACTTTTGGTGATAATATTACCTACGGCGATTATTCTTATTTGCAAAATCCAACGCATTATTTTGAAAATGTGGGCACGTATGATGTCACCTTAGCCGTTGCTAGTGCTGATGGGTGTACCAACTCTATCACCAAACTTGCCTATATCATTACGCATGCATATCCCTCAGCTCAATTTGCTGTTACGCCCGACATCGTGAACGAATTGGATGCTTTGGTATGGTTCACCGATCAATCTACAGGTGCTGCTTTCTGGGACTGGAACTTTGGCGATCTCTTGCATCCGGGTTCAAACACATCATCCTTGCAAAATCCTACGCATGTGTATGCCGACACAGGAGTTTTCTCCCAAGTGCTGATAGTGTCAACCGAATTTGGATGTAGAGACACGGCTTACAGACAAGTATATGTGGAACCCAATTTTGCGTTCTATATGCCCAATGCGTTCACGCCCAATGGCGATGGCAAAAACACCATCTTCACTCCCAAAGGAGAAGGCATCAATGCTGCCACTTTCGAGATGCATGTGTATGACCGTTGGGGCAAACAAGTATGCTATACCCGCGACATGGCTGCCGGCTGGGATGGCAAAGTGGATGGCAAACGACCCATACAGGGCGTGTATAATTGGTTTATTTCATTCTATGATATCAACCGGAGGTTTCATTCCTACAAAGGAAATGTTACTTTGGTGGAATAGGGGGATTTGTGATTTTAGATTTATGATTTTAGATTTTAGAGTTATGATTTTAGATTTTAGATTTTAGATTTATGATTTTAGATTTATGATTTTAGATTTATGATTTTAGATTAAGTCTATGAATCTTGAATTTAGATAAAGATACTTTTTGTTTTCATTCAATATAAAAATCAAAAAAAGATAATGTAGATACTTTTAAAACTTAATACGATGCAACGGCTAAGAAAACCTTATGAACCTTCTGAAACCTTTATGGTTATTGAGAACTCCTTTGCGAGCGTGTTAAATTATTGCTTGATTTTTTCTTTTCACACCTATCATAATTTTATTTTTTGGCTTTTCGTCGCAGTTCGACAGGCTCTCGCACCTTGTCGAAGAGCTTTCGCCTCTTGTCGAAGAGTCTTCGCCTCTTGTCGAAGAGTCTTCGCCTCTTGTCGAAGAGTCATCGCACTTAGTCGAAGCGTCATCGCACTTAGTCGAAAGGTCGTCGCACGTAGTCGAAAGGTCGTCGCACTTAGTCGAAGCAGCGTCGCACGTTGTCGGCAGTCTGCCGAACGCGTTCGAAAAACTGTTTCTTTTAATCCATATAAATTCTCCACAACATATTCATAAAGTAATTCCAAGTAAAAATTTATAAATTTAATTCCTAATTAATTATTTTATTCACCTAAAAACCAAGTTTGTAATGACAATTCAAAAATTAAAAATCGAACAATTCAACACAGCAATACGCAATGCTGTGGCGCGATTAGATTCGGATTTCGCGCGTTTAAAACTTAGCGAGACGCAGATTGCCATCATCATTGCCTTATTGGGCACCGATGCAACCACAGGCTCATGGTGCTATTATTGGATACTCTATGCCGGTGGCGATGCCACTTGCACCCGAAATGTAATCAAAGCTATTGATACTTTGAGAGCCAAATTGGAAAAAGAGCTTTCAAAAATTTTAGACGACATTCCTGCAAGCGTATGGAACGACGACGACCGTAGTTATTTCATGCGTACAACAGGTTTGGACCCTGAACAAACACCTCCGGGAGAAATCACCGACGAGTGTCTTCCCGCCTTCACCCAATATGGCGGTGGCAAAATGAAAATGGCTTGCAAATCAACCCACGACCAAAGCCGTGCTAAAAAAGCCGAAAATTCTGACGGTTTACAATTCAATTATGACATTGTTGACCAACCTACAGCATCCGAAACGGAAGATAAAAAAACCGTAGAAGTTGCTGCTTCCCCTGACACATGCGCACACCGTGTTTTCTTTTCTAAAGCTACCAACACCATAGAGCTTGGCATTGAAAATTCGGGTCGCGTTCTAGCTTTCTACGTTCGTTGGTTCAACTCCAAACACCCCGACAAAGCGGGACCTTGGAATGGACCTCTTACGAAGAATATTCTTTAGGTTCAGCTAAAAATCGGGGCACACGGCTTGGAATTTGCCCCGATTTATTTTTATGATTAGAAGTAAAAGTGGAGTTCGGAGACCACATTAAAAAACGGGCTAAGCTCACTTAGGTTTATATTGTGTGAGGGCGATTGCTGAAAAGCCGATGAGTAAGTGAATAAATATTTATTGTGATGAAAAGAATTTTATTACTCGAGTTGTTAATGCTTTTTGTTTTTTCTAATAGTTTTAGTCAAAAACTAAGTATGGATACAACAAAATTGAAAAAGTGGGAATTCGGAGTAGGTATAGGAGCAATTTTATGTCCTCAACTTACAAATCCGAAAAACTCGACCCTAAAGCTTACATCCTCGATACAGATTACACCTGAACTAAATTTTTATGTGAGTTATAACATAACCAAAAATTGGAGTTTGCAATCAGGTATGGGAGTTTCTATAAATAAATATTCTTGTACATATAATGGCTTGTATGTAATTAAAACAGATAGTTTGCCAAATTGGAGACTGGCTCCAACCGTATATCATCAATCTGCAGAATATTATAAAATTAGTTTACCGCTCTATGCTGCATATAATTTTTCAAATCTAATATGTCATAATATTGATTTATATTTGAAATGGGGCGGTGCATTAAATTTTACTCAAAAATATCATGATAAGTTGTATTATAACACAGCTAATGAAACTATAATTGATGAAACTTATCCTAAATTTGAAACTAGAAAACTTATTCCATTCAAAGGTTATTCGGATAGACCGTACAATTGGAATGCAAGTTTGTTTCTTGGAAATAAGATTCATATAAAGAAAAATTTATTGTTGTATTATGAAATGGGTGCTTCGTATGGTTATAGAGAATTGGTTTTTAATTCATATTTTTTTGATCTCTATGCTAAAAGTACCGGGCTTAACGTATCAACAAATCTTCATTTATGTTTTTAAAGTAAATGTCATTTGGGAAGGATTGTGACTTTACTCTTTGAGCTAAAGCCTAAATAGTTTGAGGAATGTGCAAAAAAAAGAGTGCTTTTTGTAAGCACTCTTTTTTTTATTAGTGACCCCGGAAGGATTCAAACCTTCAACCTTCTGATCCGTAGTCAGATACTCTATTCAGTTGAGCTACGGGGCCCTTTTGGGCTGCAAAATTAATACTTTTTACAGAGAAAACTCAAATTATTTATTTTATTTTTTTACTTAGACGGGGAAACCACCGCGGAACTTGCTGACAATAGTCCCTATAACTATCGCCGAAACGCTTCTCCAATTGTGGCTCTTCGTAGTTCACCACATACAATTGCTGAATGCGCAACCACGCCACAAACCACAACAACATAATCAACATGCCATGATACATCACTTCGCCTGCCAACACCAAGGTGAGCGCCCACATCATCGGATGGCGGAAATAAGCATAGATATTTTTTTGCATAATCTTTTGCGGGGATGAGGTCACCGCGGGACTGCCTTTCCCAAACAGAAACATCAGCGCACCACTATAAATCGCTACGGATGCGCCAATCCACATCAACACCACGCTTATGATTTCACTATAGGGGAAACCATAAAAGGGCAAGTCGTATCTATCCGAAATGTAAATCAGATACTGCGGAATAATCACCAACATGCTAAACGGACCTATAAAACCATAAAGGCAAGAGTCGAGAACTTTTACGAAGAAATTAAAGGCGAGACGCAACATATCAGTAGGTTATAATTCAAAAAGCTTGGTTATGATTCATTTTAACGACAACAAATTTAAACTAAAAATGGATAGCAAGCCGAAAAAATATTATTTTGTGATAATTATATGATTTAAAAACGCGAAATTTCTGTACTTTTGCACTCCGAATTTCTGCACAAAACTATTGTAAAATTGATAAAGAAACAACTATTTAATTTTTGGGTCATCTTTAGAGGAAGCGTCTCGTTTTTGATTTTCGCTATCACAAGTCAGTTCTTTACGCTGCTTATTGTGCTGCCATTTTCAACCAAAAGAAGCAATACCAATCTGTTCTATGCGCGTTTGCTCCGAAACTTTACCGTCTTTTGGAATATCACGAATTTCAATATGCGGTTCAAACATATCAACCGTAGAAAAAACATCTTCGACACGCCTTCCTTAATTGTGTGCAATCATCAGTCGGTGTTGGATGCTACGGTGGCAATTGCATTCACTTCGAAGATGTGTGTCATAAACAACAATTGGCACAACAATGCGTGGGCGAGGTTTTTTATTTTGAAATACATACGTTTCTATCCGATAGATATGGAAAAAGATGCATTGGTTGAGGCATTGCAGCCCTCCATCACTGCAGGATTTCCTGTGCTGATTTTTCCCGAAGGGGTGATGAATACAAAGGAAAATATCGGTCGTTTCCATAAAGGCGGCTTTTATTTAGCTTCGAAGCTGCAGATAGACATACAACCCGTGGTGATACATTATTCTAAGAATATATTCTCTTGGAAATGGTATTTCATGAAGAATGGAAAGGTGACCATAAAATATCTCGATAGGGTCAAATTTGGTAGTAAAGAATATGGGGATAGCTATCAGGAACTAACAAAAAATGTTTCCACCATCATGCGCGCAGAATATCTCTCGTTGGCTACAGAAGCAGAAAAACAAAATGAATTAACCGCTAAAAACAAAAATTGAGCTAATTTTGTCGGCTCATACGTCTCTGAATGTTTATATATATATTATTAGGAATAGCTTTTTTACTTTTACTTTTATTGGCATTGTTTGCACTTGCTGTATTAAAGATTCCACCTAAAGTGCCAAATTTGAATCAAAGAGACTTGAAACCTATTCGGGTGGCGGATGATTTCTATGCCATCAATCGCAATTGGATTAAGAAGAATACACACGGATTGTGGGAAATGTATATTGAAGGAGAGCCCTATGAACGCGGCTTGATGAATGGCATGTTAGCATCCAAGTTGATATACAACCAAGAGAAGTTTTTTGTTTCGGAGATTAAAAAGAAAGTGACCAACAAATTCTATCTGTTCTTTTTGAAACTATTTGTGGCATGGATGAATCGGAAGCTTAACTTTTATGTCGGGAAAGAATATAATGCGGAAATCTATGGCGTTTCTCGTTCTGCGTCGCCTGAGTTTTCTGCTATAGGTCCTGCTTATATCCGCATATTGAATTATCACGCAGCCCACGACATTGGACATACCTTGCAATATATGAACTTTGTAGGATGCACTTCCTTTGCCGCATGGGGCAGCCGAAGCGAGGACGGTATGTTGGTGCATGGTCGCAACTTCGATTTTCATGTGGGCGATGAGTTTTCCGAAGAAAAGATCATCACATTCTATCATCCTTCGGAAGGCAGCAAGTTTGTGATGATAACATGGGGAGGCATGATAGGGACTGTTTCAGGGATGAATATACATGGCATAGTAGTGACCTTGAATGCTGCAAAATCAAAACTACCTTCCAAATCTTTTACGCCTATTTCTATTTTGGTGAGAGAGATGTTGCAATACGCCACAAGCATCGAGCAAGCCGTGGAGATAGCCGACAAACACCGCATATTTGTTTCGGAAGCCATACATGTGAGCTCAGGCAAAGAAAACTCGTCCATCGTGATTGAGAAGACACCTTACGATAGTGCCGTTTATGCTCCAAACGGTTTCGAATTGATTTGTACCAATCATTTTCAATCTGAGAAGATGAAACATGATGCTTTGAACCTCAAACAAATCAATGAAAGTAGTTCCATGATGCGGTTTAAACGCATGGAAGAGTTGTTTGGTCGTCACGAGAAGATTTCGGTTACGGCGGCTATCAGTATGCTTCGCGACAAGAAAGGCGTGGGAGATACCATTGTCGGTTTCGGGAATGAAATTGCTATTGACCAACTTATTGCCCATCATTCCGTAGTTTTCAAACCCGAAGTCTTAAAGATGTGGATATCTGCCGGGCCTTATTGTTTGGGGAGCTATGTTTGTTATGATTTGAACGAAATCTTCCATCCAAATTTTGATGTCAAAAATCATCCTGAGATAACTGTGGTGCAGGAATTGATTCCTGCCGATGCTCTTTTGTTTGATGGCAGCTACGAAAACTATATCCGTTTTAAAAAAATACGATTATCTTTGCATGAAATCAAAAAGCCAAAGATAGCAGATCGGAAACTCATTGATGAATTGATTGCCATCAATCCCGACAGTTATTTGTCGTATTGGGAAGCAGGAGATTTCTATATGCGCGACAAAATGTATCCTAAAGCGATTGAAATGTATATTATTGCTTTGACCAAACCTATCCCCACCCTGAAAGAGAAGCAAACGATAGAAAAGAATCTGAATGCATCCCAAAATAAATGTAAGGCTTAGCACAAGTAAATGAAAGCAAATATAGAAATTCAAAATCAGTTCAAAACATGGCGATGCTGCGTGATTATTCCCACGTACAACAATGCCACGACCTTACGGAAGGTGATTGATGGCGTGTTGACATATACTTCGGACGTGATTGTGGTGAACGATGGCTCTACAGACGACACCAAAAGCATTTTAGATGCCTACTCCGATTTGCATGTGATTCATTTTGCTAAGAATCGCGGCAAGGGATTCGCCCTGCGGAAAGCCTTTCGCTATGCTTATAATGAAGGTTTCAACTATGGCATTACGATAGATTCCGACGGACAGCATTTTGTGGAGGATTTGCCTGTGTTTTTGGAGAAGCTGAAAGAAGAACCCGATGCTGTTATTGTAGGGGCTCGCAACATGAATCAGAGCAGTGTGCCCGGCAAAAGTAGTTTCGGGCATAAGTTTTCGAACTTTTGGTTCCGATTTGAGACAGGGGTGAAGCTACCCGACACCCAATCGGGCTATCGTCTCTATCCCCTGCATCTAATGGGAAAGAAGCATTATATCACCCGCAAATATGAATTCGAGATAGAGGTTATTGTTCGTGCTGCTTGGCGCAACATCAAAGTGGTTTCGGTTCCCATACAAGTGTATTATGCACCACGGGAAGAACGGGTGTCGCATTTCCGTCCTTTCAGGGATTTCTCGAGGGTAAGTATCCTCAACGTGTTTTTGGTGCTCATCGCAGTGCTCATCGTCAAGCCATTTAAGTTCATAAGCTTGTTGACTCGTAAGAATATTCGAGAATTCTTTCAAAAGTATTTCATGCAAAGCAAAGAATCGGACACGAAGATCACCTTATCGGTTATGTTGGGCATGTTTATGGGCATAGCGCCCTTTTGGGGATGGCAAATGGCAGTCGCTTTGTTGTTAGCCATGTTGTTTCGCCTCAACAAGGTGATTACCTTGGTGGCAAGCAACATCAGCATTCCGCCCATGATACCCGTGATTATCTATCTGAGTTATCTCTTTGGTGGCTTTGTATATAAACACGATTTGGTGCAACTCACATACTCCTCAGACCTTACCCTTGAAGCCATCAAGTATAACCTTTTGCAATATCTGATAGGCGCTTTTATCTTTGCCGCAGCCATAGCTGTAGTGATGGGCATCATTACATTTGTGTTGTTAAAAGTATTTCGCAAGAAAAGAGTGGAGGTAGGGTAGATGGTAAATGGTATTTTATG
>CAIOJS010000164.1 GCA_903858655.1 uncultured bacterium
TGAACTTGCTAATCGCTACAACATTCCGACCATGGGGTCATTCATGATAGGAAACCCAGGCGAGACGGAAGATGCGCTGCTTGAAACCCTAAAATTTATCCGGGATTATCGCTACTCTCCTTTTTTGAGTCCGTTATCCTATATTTCTGCCGCTTTCCCAGGTACAGAATTTTGGAATTATGCAAAAGAGAAGGGGATTAATGTCGAGGATTTTGATCACATCGTCATGGATATACCTAACAATCCTGTGCCGCTGAACAGTGCTCCGCTTCTGACAGATATTCCTAGGGACAGGTTTTTTACCATTACCCAGCTCTTTGCAAAGGAAACCGCATATGGAGGAATTAAGCGGCACATTTTTTTACCTAAAAATCCACTTAGTTTGATTTGGGCATACCTCTTGGGTATTCGCTTAGAGAGGAGTATTATTAGAGGTATTATAGAGGTAACAAGGATTATCCTGCGCTTTATTAAATATAAACGTGCGGTACCCAAGTGAAGTAAGCTTAATTGCTTCGTTGTGCCTGTCTCGTTGGGTATGGGTGGTAATTGGAGATTGCTGTCATAAAATATAATCGCGTTCCAAGTTTATAAAAACGTCATTAAGGATGTCATGAATGAATAAAATAATTCTATTTGTTTCTCATAAAAAAGCACAGTGCGGCGTATATGAATTTGGCAAAAGCATCACAGATGTTTTACAACATTCAAAGATATACCAATTCATACGGGTTGAATGTTCGTCATTAGGTGAGCTAAAAACTGCCATTGCTGAAAATACACCTGCTGCCATTATTTATAATTATTATCCATCGGTATTGCCATACGTGGCAACTAGAATTGGTTCTAAGTTTTACCGGAATAATATTAACTCCATTCAAATTCCCCAAATTGGGATAATTCATGAAATAACGCAGCAAGTAGCTGATACGGCAACTAATTACAGAAACAATTTTTTGTTTTGTGATGTGAACCATTTAAGTAATTCATTGTTTGATTATTACATTACACCGGATCCAACTTTATTATTGCAAAATCCTCTTGTATATAAAACAGGAAGGCTAATACCATCATATCAAAATAATTATCCACTTCCTTCAAAACCTGTTATTGGCAGTTTTGGTTTTGGTACTCCGAAGAAAGGATTCGAAAGAATTGTGCAATTGGTTCAGCAAGAATTCGATGAAGCTATTATCTACTTTAATATCCCAGCCGCAGATTTTGGTTGTGACAAACAAGGTGCTCGCGCGCGAGGTATTGCAGATAAATGTAAAGCACTTATTAACAAACCCGGGATTAAGCTAATTGTTACCCATGATTTCATGGACAATATAACCATGCTGGATTTTCTAGCAAAAAATACTATCAATGTATTTTTATATGAACATGATGCAACAAGCGGCAAGGGATTGTCGAGTGCGATTGATAATGCGATGGCAGTGCAAAGGCCCATCGCTATTTCGGATGGAGTGATGTTCAGGCATATATTAGATGTTGAACCTTCTATATGTGTTAGGGAAAATTCCTTGAAAACAATTATTCAAAATGGTTTTGCTCCATTACAAAAACACTATAACGAATGGAATGCGGAAAACCTTATATGGGAATATGAAAGAATACTGGATTCGATATTTGTAAAACAACAAACCTTGTCAAAACCAAAAATGGGTATTATCAAAACCCTACAATCAA
>CAIOJS010000165.1 GCA_903858655.1 uncultured bacterium
ACAACGTCAGGGGGAAGGCCAATTGATGTACCGATTGACCGCACCTGATCTTTATAAAAATGCCGTAGGGGTTCCAGCAGTTGTAATTTCATTTTTTCGGGAAGTCCTCCCACGTTATGGTGAGACTTTATTTTTGAAGCATGTTTGGTTCCTTTGCTTTCGATGACGTCGGAATAAATAGTGCCCTGAGCAAGATGAGTGATCCCTTTTAAGTTTTTTAACTGTTCCTCAAAAACCTGAATATAGAGCTCTCCGATAATTTTGCGTTTTATTTCACTGTCGGTTACTCCCCTTAATTTTGTAATGAACAGAGCCTGCGCATGAGCAATAATGGGAATAACGCCAATGTGTTTTTTGAATATTTCTTTAACTTCTTCTGCGGTTCCTTTTCTCATCAATCCGCTTTCCACATAAACGGGATGAAATTTTTTGCCAATGGCTTTTGCGATTAATGCCGCCGCGACTGTAGAGTCAACTCCTCCTGATACGGCGCAAATGACGTTACCATCTCCGACTTTTGTTTTAATGTCTTTAATTATTTTGTTTATATCAATTGATGTTTTTTTAGTTTTAAGACCGCAGACATGAGTCACAAAGTTATATAGTATTTGCGTGCCGTACACGGTGTGATCCGCCTCAGGATGAAACTGAACGCCATACATTTTTTTATCGTGGTTCACGACAGCCCCAAACGTTACTCGTTCGGTTTTGGCAAGGATGTCAAACCCCTTCGGGACTCGCACCACACTATCTCCATGACTCACCCACACGGTTGAATAGGAGTCAATGCCTAAAAAGAGAGGCGCAGTCACCTCAATTTCAAGATGGGCAGGGCCGTATTCTTTCCTACTTGGCTTCACTTCGCCTCCTAGCAGATGAGCCATCAACTGCCAACCGTAGCATATCCCCAGCATCGGCACGCCACAGGAGAAGAATGATTTAGGGAGCGTTGGAGCCCCCTCTTCATAAACTGAGGAGGGGCCGCCGGAAAGAATAATTCCTTTTGGCTTATAGTATGAAACTGATTTGGTGACATCTTCAGGTATTGTGATATAAATTGGTATTCCCATATCGGTAAGTCTCCGGCCGATAAGATGTGTAGTTTGAGATCCAAAATCAACGATGAGGATCATAGTATTTTTTATTGATAACTTTTTCCCGGATTGGTAACCAAAATATCATGGGGATGGCTTTCTTTAAGAGATGCCTGCGAAATGCGGACAAACTGAGCATTTTTATGCAGGAGAACAATAGTTTTTGTCCCCACATAATACATACCCGACCGTATACCTCCCACTGCCTGATCCAATAGCTCGGAAACGGTTCCTTTTATCGGCACCAACCCTTCAACTCCTTCCGCAATAAGAGTTCTGTCGGAATATGATTTTCCGTGATATTCTCCTTCCGATTTTAAGTGGGCTCCTCGCTGCATTGCTCCAACAGAACCCATTCCTCGATATGATTTAAACATATATTGTTCCTTTTCAATTTTCAAAATATCTTTAAATCGAAGC
>CAIOJS010000166.1 GCA_903858655.1 uncultured bacterium
TGCAATCTGTGAACGAATTAACTTATCTTGTTTATTCGGCACAGCCTTGGACAACACTTAGCGTGCCCAGTCCTCATAATGTTGGAAATAATTTTGTTTTGAACTTATTTGTCTCGGCACGTGGCTATGTGAACCCGAACACTCATATTACCAATGTTTTAGCGGCAACTTTTTATAATGTGCCGGTTAGTGGTAGAGGACCCACGACCGCCAGCGAAGCGCAAGGAATTGCCGAAGCAATTATTAATGGTAAAGGACTAGGCTATAGGACGATGGCTGACGTCATTGCGGCAATACAAAGTTCCCCTGGGTTTACTCCCGGCCAGATAAACAATGTGATAGCCAATACCGAAAGACTTTTAAATCTACGCCAGAATCTATTTACGATCATTATAGAAGTGCAGGTTGCGTCGGGGGGGAATTTTCCGCGTAATCCAGCGAAGCAAAGGGCTGCCGCCGTGGTATGGAGAGACCCATTCAGAGATGAATATTATGTTAGGTCGCTTATCTTTTTAGAGTGAGAAGAGCCTGCGAGATATTGCATTTAATTGCACGCAAGCGATTGTAATTCATTATGGGAGGTGTTGTGAAAAATAAAATAATATTGAATCTGATTCTTTTGGCGGGCATTTGCTTGACAGCAACGGCAGGAGTTTTCGAAGAAGCAATAAGATCCTCCACAGAAAGGAATTTGCCGATTTTTGCATATTTTTCTGCTTCTGACTGGAGCGTAGAATGCATGCGATTTGATAGCATCGTGTTGCAAAAACCAGAATTCAAAACCTACGCAAGTTCTAATCTTATAATGTTGCAAATTGATTATCCACGCAAGCAATCCTTGCCTGAGGAAATTCAAAAGCAAAATGATGAATTAAGAAAAAAATATGGGATTAGTAGTTATCCAACAGTTTTGCTGTTGAATTCCAAGGGCGGGGTCATTGCTACGAAAAACTACGACAAGGGTGGTGTTACCGCATATATTGAAGAATTAAAAAAAATAATTGGCAAATAATTGCTAACAATAAGAATTAATCTCAAAGACATTGAATGTAGGATTATCAAATATCAAGCAGGTAAATAATGGCAAAGACTCAATATCTCTACATAAATATCATCCTTGTCATTGGCTGGGTCATTTGCAAGGCCTTCATGCACAACTGGGTCTTAGAAATGTTCCTGCAGTTGTCTTTTAAAGCAACGATAGCTTTAGCGGTTATCTGGGAGGCTTATTGGGTTTATCGCCTTGAAACAATTAAAGCCGGTAAAGGAACAAATTTTAATAATAGCCAGCTTGCCGAAGATATGACTGCTTGGCAAAAACACTATAAAGCCATTGTCTATAAATTCTGGGATTATGTCTTGTTCCTCCCCATGCTGGTTTATTTTGTGGTTAATCAGCAATGGGTTGTATTTGTAACACTCATAGCCTATCAAGCCATTAAAACTATTGTCGTTTGGGATATAAGGAAAATTAACAATATGTGTATAAATCGAAGTGATTGCCAATCCTAAAGGGGAAGGCGACTAGGTTGTCGCTATAAATTAACACGCGAGACGCTATCGCTTCTTAAGTTTGCCGGAAATAATCTTGCTAAATAATGCTCATTGTTTCAACCATGCAAATAACAGCCCGTATAATTGTCTAGGAGGCTGTAATTGTGAGGTTAATCTTTGTAAAACGATCAGAAGGAGATTAAAAAATGACATTTAACATCACGCCAATCATTTCTTTAACAATTATCAATTTGATTGCCTTTGTGGTGTATTTTATTTGCTTGATAAAACTGACCGGCATTCTGCACAAACTTATTGTAGCTAAAAAAGCAAACCATAATGAAATTCAAATTCAAGGGCAAAA
>CAIOJS010000167.1 GCA_903858655.1 uncultured bacterium
TTGTAATTGATTTTATTTTTTAGATTTATAATATTTTCGCCATTCCTGATGGTTTTGGAGTCTTCACTACCAATACTTTTAGTATTTCATTGCTTTCATTATACCAGCAATGAGCAATATTAGCTGGACTATCAATAAATGTATCCTTACTTACTTTTTTCTTTTCGTCGCCAATTTCAACAATTCCGCTTCCTTCCAGTACATAAAAGAAAACATCCACAGAAGTAATGTGTTTCTTTAATTTTTCGCCGGGTTTTAGGGTGATATGTACAGCCTGTACATGTTCGTTTTCGTGAAACCTACGTGTTTCAACCCCATGAGGATTGGGGTTTATAGCTACATCTTTAATTTCAATTGCATTCATTTGATTCAGTTTTTATGAAAATTTATTTAGTCTTATTTATTGATATCGTCATTCTTTTGAGCCTGAATCAGAGTTTTAATTGTACTTATCAGAATAACTCCTCTTTCTTGCAAATCAAAACTAAAACCCGAAATGCTCCATTGATTTACTTTCAGCCTCACACTCCCCATAATAACAAAAGCAATCTGGTCACTGGCAATATCCGTCCTGATTTCACCGGATTTTTGTCCTTCTTCTATTATATTAATAAACGTCGATTTGGCTTTCTGCATGATTTGGAAAATTTTGTCATGCAACGTCTTTTCATTCTTATATAAGCCATCCGAAAGAATCACCAACGCATAAGGCGGATTTTCAGCAAAAAGTTTTAATTGCCCCGAAATCATCTTTTGTATTTTGGTAAACGAATCGGCTTTCATAGCACCTACATTTTCATAATGCGATACAATAATATGTCCCAGAAAATCCAGTAGTGTACTCAACACTTCAATTTTACTTTTAAAATGGCGATATATGGCACCTTCGACTACACCGATTTCGGCTGAAAGATTTTTAATCGTTAATGCCTGAATTCCACCTTCTCCAATAAGTTTGATGGCAGCATCTATAATTTCTGTTTGGCGTTTACTTAATATTGTTTCCATAAATGTAAGTGAATGTTCACTTGCAAAAGTACACATTATTTTTTATATACAAGAAAAAAAGATTTTTTTTTATAATATTTTATTGGCAAAGCTAACATTATCATGAATTACGAATGTTGGAACATTTGTAGAGCAGACATAGTTATCTCATATAAGTCATCATTTATGATGCTTTATGTAAGCTATTACAAATATTTTAGTTTATTTGATATCGTCGTCTAAGCACCTGCGGCAGCATTTGCCACGGGGGCAGATTCTGATTTTTTGGTTAATGTGGTTGCGGAGTTTGTCGTGGTCAATAAATTCGGAGAAGTGCATAAACCTATCATTAACCATAATTAATTTACAATTCATCTCTTCAAAATTATCATTCATCACGTGCAATTTGTCATGCACCTCAATAATTTAACAATTCACCACGACTTTTTAACAATTCACTTCAATATTCTTGCCCTGCACCTCTATATTTTTTTCCTGCACTTCAATATTTTAACAATTCACCTTGTCATTCTTGTCCTGCACTTCAACAATTTAACAATTCACCTCGATATTCTTGTCCTGCACCACATCATTTTTATCCTGCACTACGATATTTTTATCCTGCACCTCAATATTTTTATCCTGCACCTTAATATTTTTGTTCTGCACTTCGATATTTTTGTTCTGCACTTCGATATTTTTGTTCTGCACCTCGATATTTTTGTTCTGCACCTCGATTTTTTAACAATTCACATGCTAACTTTGTTTTAACAATAAATACATTTTTTCATTGAAATGCATTATGTTCGAATCATCCATAAGAACTATATCATGCATTTGATAGTAAAAATGTTTTCTTCTATTTGATTTATAAACATCAAAAAATCTCTATCTTTGCAAAACCATTTATCTCAAGTAATATGAAAAATTATCTGATATCCCTCCTATTTATCCTGAGTCTGACGACTATGGATATGAAGGCGCAGGAAACGAAACAAAAGTCTGCCGGTTTTGGCATAGAGGCGGGCGTGGGCTATAACACCATGAACGTCACTATCAAGAAAAACAATGGCACGGATTCAACAAAAAGCTTGAATCAAATGTGGATGCAGCCGTGTATCCGTGTGCATTATGATTTTATATTGAAACACATAGGTGCTAAGAATAGTTTGAAGCTGAAACCTTTTGTTGGCTATTTTACGTATGGCGGTAAACTAAAGGAAGGCAGCATTCGCATCTTCTCTTTTTCGGCTATTGAACTGGGTACGGGGCTTTCATTCGATGTCAACAATGCGTTTCAAATCACACCCCTGCTGAAAGGACAGTATATCATGAAGGTGAGCGAACGTACCAATACGCCTCAGGATGTTACGAAATATTTTACTGGCTTTGCAGCGAATGTAGGGCTGCAATTTCGTTTCAAATACAAGCGTTTCACTATAGGCGGTGAGGCTTGGTTGGGATTGACCAATTGTTTTAAAACAAATGGAAATACGGCTAAGGAAAATAATTATCGTATTTTGATTGGGTACGAATTGTAGTCGAGTTCGGGGTTCGGAAGAAATACAAAATACTAAGTTTCAAATTCCAAATCCCAAGATCCAAATTCCTAGACGCAAATATTAATTTTTTTGTTCTTCTTAGTGTTTCTATGTGTTCTCCGTGCCTCCGTGGTTTTAAAAGTTACACAAAGATTCACGGAGCAATTGAGATGCACAGAGGCTTTCCAATACCAATTACCCTTTACCCTTTACCAATTACCCTCTACCCTATTCTTTAATGAATTTGGTGCGATAGTTACAATGTTCCGATTGAAACGAAATGATATAGAATCCGGCATTCAATGCGCTGACATCAATCTTTGATGTTTGGTAATTGCTCATATTCTGTGTTCCGGCATATACTTCTTTTCCTGAGAAATCATAGATATTGATAGCCACGTTTTCGTTAATATCCAATTGATTTTGGATAAACAAATCGTTGGTAGCAGGATTAGGATATACATTCACTTTGCCTAATTCATTTTCGGTGATTCCTGCTCCATGTTTCAAAGCCCAATATTTCGCCGTCCAACCCAATCCCTGGGTAATGCTATCGGTGGTGAAGACAATCAGCATCTTTCCGCTGTTAGCCGTGAGTGTTGGAGGCATATCAGTACCGGAGAAAGAACCTAACAAAGGATCAGAAGTTGTGGAACCATCATATATACTTACAACATCTTTGTTTAATTCGGTGTTGAAATCCGACGTAAATTGCAATACTACTTTTTCGGCACCGGTGGGTTGAATCAGCCAATCGCAAGCGGTGTTGTTCCAATAATAAGAATAGCCGCTGCCATCACCAAACACGCGTGTGGAATCTGTAAAAGTGCGACTTGCCATACAATAAGGAGCAAAATAAGGCATGATATTCACGATGGCTTGTTCGCCAGATGAGAAACTATAACCTCCGGCATTCAAAGTATCAACTTGGAAAAATCCATTGTTTGATCCGCTCCAACCCCAATTCATGTGAAATTTATTGCTGTTGTCATAGCCATCGCACACCCAAGCATGTCCACCACCCGAACCAGTTCCGCTATAGAAAATAGGATGTTGCTCATCCAGATTATCTTTTAAGATGGTTATCCATTCCAAATAGGGATAATCATTTCTATCTAAAATCTCAATAGTGTTTCTATAATGAAAATAATCTTTTAAAGCCGTAACAGCATTGGCAGATTGAGCACCGGATTCTAAAGGGTTATAATCCATGTCAACCGACACACCGCAATTGAAGATAAGCGTAGAAATAGCGTCCTGATTTGTAGCGTTACCGCTATTGCCCATAGCAGCCCAATCGTAGGTTGTGGCAGAGAAATCAGCAGCAATCAAGCCAAAGTAAGGATGTGGATAACTGTGGAATCCAAATCCTGTTGCAGGATAATTATAATATTTCATAACCTGAGCCATAGCAGTGGAAACACAGCCTGTAACACAATGCCCATCAGGACCTGTAGCATAAGCCGGGCAACTATGATTGTAATATTTCCCCTGATCCCACCGTGTGGTACACAAAGCTGCAACAGCTTTGGTAGATTGCTTGGTGAGGGGCAGACTGTTGTTTGCCAAAAGTTCGTTCCATTGTGGGTTGGCAACAAGATGGGTGGCATGTCGTTGAGCTGCGATGCGTCCCGAATAATTTTCAATCCAATTCTTAAAAGCGGGAGCTTGATCAATATTGAATGTGCCTTCGGTGGAATATCCCAAAATCGGATTGCTGGAATAATCACCTGCCACAATCACGAATCCTGAATTATCTACATTATATATAAAGAGCAATGTGTCGCTACTTTCAAGCAGAAAGTAACTTAACTGAGCCGAAGCATTCGTTCCTTCAAAAGATTTAGACCAAAAGGATGCGGCTGCTTTTTTAGCGATGTCACTAGGCACAGTTTGAGCTGAAGCCGATAGGATACAAAGAAAGGTAAACACTAATAGAACTACTTTTTTCATAAATGATTTTATTTGAATAAATGTTTTTTGAATTTTTCAGGTGCAAAGGTATAACATACTTTTCATATACATGACATTTCGTGAAAAAAAATATTTGTAAAATGAATTTAGTTAGTAATTTTGTCGCCAAAAACATAATTATGGAAACAAATAAAATTATCTCAGCATGTGGATTAATCTGCAGCGATTGTGAGTTCTTCGACAAACAATGTGGGGGTTGCTACACCGTAAAAGGCTCTACTTTCTGGGCAAACGAAATGATGCCCACCAAAGTTTGTCCATTATTCGACTGTAGTGTGAACACACGCGGGCACAAAAGTTGCGGCGATTGCGATGAATTACCTTGCAGTACTTTTTTGCAAATGAAAGATCCTTCGCAGACGGATGAAGAACATGAAAAAACATTAAAGATTCGCATCGAACGCTTGAAAGGCAATCAAAATTAACATTCAGCATTGCATTTCACCATTCCGATATTTATTCCGCATCTTGCGTGTCCGTTTCAATGTGTCTTTTGCAATCAAAAGCACATTTCAGGAACAACAGTGCTGATGAGCTTGGCAGAAATTACGCAAAAGATTGAGCGAAATCTGTCCACCATAAATCATGAAGGCGCTACGGTGGAAGTAGGTTTTTTCGGAGGAAGTTTCACTTGTTTGCATGTTGACAAACAAAAACAATATCTAGAAATTGTTCAACCCTATATTCATAATCGGCAAATTGACAGCATTCGATTGTCAACGCGTCCAGATTATATTGATGAGGCAGAATTATTATTCTTACAGGAGTTTCATGTCAAAACTATAGAGTTGGGTGTTCAATCTATGGATGATGATGTGTTGAAGGCATCCGGCAGAGGGCATACGGCTTTGGATGTAGTCAATGCTTCGAAGCTGATAAAATCTCATGGCTTTCAATTAGGATTGCAGATGATGGTGGGTTTGCCGGGGGATGATGCTGATACATGCATACATACTGCCCAAATGATTCTGAGTTTACAGCCTGATTTTGTTAGAATATATCCCACCCTCGTCATACAAAACACCGAGCTTGAAGATTTGTATCGGCAAGGAAAATACAAAGCGATGACCTTGGAAGAAGGTGTGGACAGGGTCGCTCCTATTCTGAGATTGTTTCTAAGTAATAGTATCAATGTAATCCGCGTTGGTTTGCATCCATCAGAAGAATTCGAAAAAGGTGGAAAACTTCTAGCAGGACCTTATCATCCCTCCTTTCGAGAATTGGTGATGACCAAGTTATGGTTTGATGAATTGCGTAAGATTCCTGTATCTAAGCATAAAGATATAAGTATCACCGTGCCGACCTCCGACTATAATGTTGCTATTGGTTTTAATGCAAGTAACAGAAACTATTTGAAGCAGCAATTCCGAAGAGTTCGTTTTTTGAAATCAGATTCACTGAACAATTTCTCCTACCATGTGGATTATTGCTGATGCGCGTCTCCCTGAAATCATCAAAGAGAATCTCAGCAATTATGGAACGCTGCTCGAATTCTCATCTAACGCTATTGTGTATGATGCCATCAGTGGACATCCCGATATCTTTTGTTGCTGCACAGATCAACAACTTATTATTGCTCCCAATACTCCTGCGGAATTTATTGCTATGCTCAAAAACTCTATGATTGACTTCCGCTTAGGCGATGCATTATTGGGCAATAAATATCCTGAAACAGCACACTATAATGCTGTAAGCACTCAACACTACTTGATACATAATCTTGATTATACCGATAAGGAAATCTTAGCGGCATCTCAAAACAAACTTGCGATACATGTCAATCAAGCTTACACGCGCTGCAATTTGTTATTTCTAAATGCTACACACTTCATCACCTCTGGCAAAGGCATAGAACAAACTTTAGTCAAACATGGTTTGGTGGGTTTTTATGTGCATCCTGAAGGCATCCATTTGAAAGGTTTTTCGCATGGTTTCTTTGGAGGCTGCTGTGGCATCCACAAGAATCGTCTTTTTCTGAACGGAAGCTTATCTTATCTTCCTGAAAAGAAAGCTTTAAGTGCATTTTTAGAGCGTCAAGAAATTGAAATAATCGAGCTCTACCAAGGACCATTGATTGACTCGGGAAGTTTATTATTATTGCATTATTAAAAAAAAATCATTGCCAATCTACTACAATAAAGTATATTTGACAAAAAATTGAATAGCACCAAATGAAACTGTCGGTAATTATTGTAAACTACAACGTCATCTATTTCTTGGAACAATGCTTGCATTCTGTGATGAAAGCAGGACAAGGCATTGATATGGAAGTTTTTGTAGTGGACAACAATTCTGTGGATGGTTCGGTTACTATGGTCAAAGATAAGTTTCCTGAGGTTAAACTTATTTGCAATACCGACAATAAAGGTTTTTCAAAAGCAAACAATCAAGCAATTCATCAAAGTTCCGGCGAATTTGTGTTATTGCTCAATCCCGATACGGTTGTGGAAGAAGATACCTTTTCGAAGATCGTTGCCTTTATGGAGCAACATCCTGATGCAGGAGGTTTAGGCGTGAAGATGTTGGATGGTAAGGGTCGGTTTCTTCCCGAATCAAAACGTGGTTTGCCCACTCCAAGAGTTGCTTTTTACAAGATATTCGGCTTCTCGCGTCTTTTTCCGAAATCAAAAACTTTCGGGAAATACCATTTGGGATATTTGGATAAAGACAAAACCCACCAAGTTGAAATTTTAGCTGGTGCCTTTATGTTGTTGCGCAAAAGCGTCCTTGACAAAATAGGCTTGCTCGACGAAGCGTTCTTCATGTATGGGGAAGATATTGATTTGTCCTATCGCATCATCAAGGCAGGCTATCAGAACTATTATTTCCCCGAAACTCGTATCATTCATTATAAAGGTGAATCCACAAAGAAGAGCAGCGTGAACTATGTTTTTGTGTTCTACAATGCAATGATTATTTTTGCTCGCAAACACTTTTCACAGAAAAATGCTAGGATGTTTTCCTTTCTTATCAATCTGGCGGTATATCTGCGAGCGGCAGTTGCTATCACGATGCGCTTTGTCAGAATGTTTCTCCTTTCCTTGCTCGACACCGCCATCATTTTCACAGGTATCTATTTCATCAAGAATTATTGGGAATCTCATGTTGTTTTTCAAGGAGGAGGCGCTTATCCCATCGCATTCATTGCTGTTGCGGTGCCCGTTTATATCTTCGTGTGGCTATTTTCGGTTTTCATAAGCGGCGGCTACGACAAACCGATACGGGTGGGCAAAATCATCCAAGGTATCATAATTGGCACTGTTCTAATCCTGACTGTTTATGCTTTGTTGGGCGAAAGTCATCGTTTTTCAAGAGCATTGATAATTCTTGGAGCGGGATGGGCAGCCATCTCCATGTTGAGTTTGCGTTACCTTCTAAACCTGATGAACTTTAAATCATTCAAATTCGGCACGGTGAAAAACAAACGTTTTATCATCGTTGGCGATAATGAAGAAGCACATCGGGTGGAAGGTTTATTGCAGAAAACCCTCATCAATCCAGGTTTCATAGGCTTGGTCAACACCGATGACGCGGTCAATATCAGTCCTGGTTTTATCGGAAGTCTATCGCAATTAACCGATATCATTACTATATATAAAATAGACGAAGTGATATTTTGTTCCAAATCTCTTCCCCCTCAAGGTATCATTGACAAAATGACCGAACTGCAGCACACAAACATTGATTACAAAATTGCTCCTCCCGAAAGTATGTCTATCATCGGCAGCAATTCCATTAATACAAGTGGAGAGTTGTATGTGTTAAATATCAATTCTATCAGCAAAGCATCAAACAGACGTTCGAAAAGATTGCTCGATTTATCTTTGAGCCTTGGATTGCTGCTGTTTTATCCTTTCGAGATATTTATCGTCCGTCAACCATTAAACTTCTTCAAAAATATCTTCGTTGTTTTCTTCGGTCTAAAATCATGGGTAGGTTATTATAAACCCGAACATGCCGACGACCAAAAACTTCCCAATATCCGCAAAGGAATCCTCAACCCCGTTGATTCTATCAAGAAACAAGACATCTCTTCCGAAATAGCCAATAGCTTAAACATATTATACGCCAAAGATTATAATGTGGTGTATGACATTAATATTGTTTGGAAAGCATTCTCCAAATTGGGAAGGGGTGGAAGTATTTAAAGTACTTAAAGTGCGCTAAAGTGCGCTGAAGTATTTAAAGTACTTAAAGTAAATAAAATATCCCTAAAAACTTTAGGCACTTTAGGCACTTCACACTTTAGGCACTTCCTCTTGTTTATAACTTATTAAAAATTTCACACCGCTATTTGGAATCAAAACACTAAATTTGCACTTTCACAAATATTAATTTAACCATAAATGGTAAAACGCACTCGAACGCTTTATCGTTCAATATACTTTATTGCAACACTTGCCCTGCTTCCTTTGCTTTCTAAGGCTCAAAAAACCTATGAAGCCACAGGGGATATCAAAATAGCCAAACAATTCTATGGCTTTGGCGATTATATAACCGCCTTAAAGGAATATCAATACCTATATCATTTAGATTCAACCAACGCTGACCTCCTCTATCCGCTTGCGTACTGCTATCTGCACACCAATCTCGACAAAAAAA
>CAIOJS010000168.1 GCA_903858655.1 uncultured bacterium
GACAACCCATCCATCACCCGCGATGTGTCGGGCGAAGGCGTTCAGCAAGCTATGTTGAAACTGCTGGAAGGCTCTATTGTGAATGTGGCTCCTCAGGGCGGACGGAAACATCCCGAACAACGCATGATACAAATCAACACCGAAAACATCCTCTTTATTTGTGGAGGTGCTTTCGGAGGTATTGATAAAGTGATAGGTTCGCGCATGAAAACCAATATGATTGGCTACACGTCCGCATCGGAACGCGAAAAGATTGACAAAGACAATCTGTTGCAATACATCGCTCCGCAAGATTTGAAAGCTTATGGTTTGATTCCCGAACTCGTAGGTCGTTTGCCCATCATCACGCATCTGAATCCTTTGAATGCCGAAACCCTCAAACGCATCCTCACCGAACCGAAAAATGCGCTGACCAAACAATACATGAAATTGTTCGATATTGATCATATCCAACTGTCTTTTGATGAAGAGGTGTTTGATTTGATTGTCAACAAATCTATTGAATACAAACTGGGAGCACGCGGTTTGCGCACCATCATGGAAGTGATTATGACCGACGCCATGTTCGAAATGCCTTCCCAAAACGAGGAGCACGAACTGCACGTTACCCTGAAATTAGCCGAAGAAAAAATCAACAAAATTGACCGCTCCTTATTGATGGTTGCCTAAAGATGCTTGCCATGAAGAAATCGGTTTTCTTTTTGTTGATCATTCCTGTGCTTTTTCTGACTGCCTGCCGCGATATTCGCAAAGAATATTATCCCAACGGTGTGCTCAAACAAGAGATTCCTTATAAGAACAATAAACCCAATGGCATTGCCCGTTGGTATTTCCAGAATGATAAACAAATGATGGAATGTACCTACGCAAACGGGAGTCTGGAAGGCAAGATGATCCGTTGGCATGTGGACGGAACGCTTGAAAGCGAGGATACTTACAAAAACAACCTGCGCAACGGCAAGTGCATCATGCATTATGATAATGGTGCCATACAGTTGGAAGATGATTATGTGAACGACAAAATCCACGGCACCCACATCGAACGCCATCCGAACGGACAAATTAAAACCAAAGGCAGCTACCGCAACGGGCTCTATCAGGGCAAATGGGAATATTATGATGAGCGGGGCATATTGGTGGGCGAGGGGAACTTTGTGGATGGTTCGGGAGTTTTAAAGGGATATTATTGGAATGGACGCCTGAAACGCCTGGTGAACTTTGTGAACAATAAAAAAGATGGCAAAGAAATTTGGTATAAAGAAGATGGCACCCTCGACAAAGAAGTGAACTACAAAGAGGATAGAATCCTGAAGAATTAGGCTTTTAGACTTTAGACTAATAGACTATTAGGTCTTTGAAATACATAAACAAAAAATATTATTCAAAATATGCTACTCGAACACGAAATTAAAGATACGGCACTCCAACAGATAGCCGAACAAATGCTGATTGCGGCGCGCACCGCACCTAAAGGCAGAGGCATCAACAATGTGATGTTGGCGATAGCCGAACAAAAAGATTTCCCGCTTATATCCGAAAAGATGATTGAAATCGGCAACCGCATGGATCAAAGTTTTTTTATTCGCGATGCCGAAAACATCCTTCATATTGAGTATATGCTGGTGTTGGCAATGAAAATCAATCCCATCAATTTGGATTGCGGCTGGTGTGGTTTTGCCAATTGCGCCGAGAAAAACAAATATCTGCTGGTGCCCTGTGTGTTCAACCTGACGGATCTGGCTATTGCCATCGGTTCGGCAGTGAGCAAGGCTGCCGACCTGCGCGTTGACAACCGCGTGATGTATTCTGCCGGCAGAGCCATCAAAGAGCTGAACCTGCTGGGCGAAGAAGCCGCCATCATCCTGTGCGTGCCCATCTCAGCGACATCCAAAAGTCCTTTCTTTGATAGGAAAACTCTTTGATTTTAGACCTGCCTGCGTGACGCAGGCAGGCAGGTTTTAGATTTGTGAATTTTGATTTTTGATTTGTCTGTGTGATAAAGTCAGACATCTATTTTTCTTTTCAAAATCACATATTACCTATAGGAATTCTATCCTTACTTCTTTGTTTTTTTTTAAAGACTCCAAAATCTCTTTAGGCATGTTCTTTAGTCTTAAATCGCTTTGCGTATTTCTTATGAATCTTCTTCAATCGTGCTTTCCGTAATTCAGGATTTCTTGTGTATTCTTCATGCAATTTGGCACGTATGGAACGCATTAATTCTACTGCATCAAATTCTTTTGTTTCCATTTTTCATTATTAATTTTTCATTTTTCATTATTTCAAATC
>CAIOJS010000169.1 GCA_903858655.1 uncultured bacterium
AACTGTGTTTATCGGTAATTCGTAATTCGCCCATTCGTCATTCGTAGGGCTTAAAAACCTTGGGATTTGGAATTTGGAGTTTGGGATTTGGGTCTTAGAACTTGGGATTTGGAATTTGGAGCTTGGAATTTGGGTCTTACGACTACTTCTTCACCTCCTCCAAATCATCCTTCAACATATCAATATTCAAGGCAAAATTACAATTAGAGCATTGCGCCTCCTCAAACGACAAAGTGGCGATGCCAATCACTTCTCCCTTCATATTCATCACGGGGCTGCCGCTGCTGCCGTGCGAAATCGCCACATCAATCATCAGATACGAATTTCCGCTGCTAAAATTCCCTTCAATCAACTCTTCTTCGGTGCCGCCTTTCAGCCCCGAAACTATGCCCTTGGTCAGGGTGCTCTCTATCCCTTCAGGATTGCCCAACACCACAATATCCTGCCCTTTATCGGCAGGCGTGCCCGAAATCCGCAGACTATAAAAACTCTCGTCCGAAATGACCTTAAAAATGGCATAATCGTATATATTATTTATCTTCATGATGACGGAGATGGGATGCATCTGCCCGTCAGACGTCTTGATTTTCCAGGTGGTTCCGCCTCTCAACACATGAGCATTGGTGATGCCGATGCCGCTGCTGCTCACAAAAAAACCCGTGCCATAAGCAATCGGTTTGCCGCTGCCGTTGTCCGATTCTATCAGGAAAACGGCTTTCTCGGCATATTTCACCAACTCATTCAGATTAGAAAAATTCGGCATGGTGTCCGAAGGGATAGACTCCGTAGCCCTACCTTTAAAAATACCGGTTTTCACACCCACAAACCATCCTGCAACCAACAACAGCACCCCTGCAACGATGCTTGCCGTTAGAATAAACCACCGATTTGACTTAGGAGTTTTTTTTCCCTTTCGGGGATATTTTGCGGGCGAAATGTCATAGTCTGTCCACTGTAGCGGACTGCGCGCTATGTGCAAACTATCACCGGGATTTAGCCGGGCACTATCCAATTTTAAATTGTTCACAAAGATACCGTTAGTGGAAGCTAAATCTTGAACCACCACCTCGCCGCGATCGGTGAAACACAACACGGCATGTCTGCCCGAAACAAACTCATCGGGCATCACAATATCGTTGTCGGCGTTTCTGCCGATAGTCAACTGTCGGATAATCTTGCCCGAAAACGTGCCCGATTTCGTTTGGAAATACTCTTGCCAGGGAATTATACGTTCGCCGATTTTCACGATGTCATTATAATACAGCGCCGATTGCTTAATTTTCTTACTATTCACATAAGTGCCATTGCGCGAACCCAAATCAGAAATGCTGTACGACCCATCATCATTTTGGGTAATCACAGCATGTTGACCCGACACATAAGGGTCGGAAATCAACACATCGTTCGAAGTGTTTCTGCCTATACTTATGGTTTTCATTTCGACAAATCAGTTTGAACAAATTCGTTGCTACTCATATCATAAAGATAAACCGTGCTGCTGCTACCCGTTTTGTTTACCACCACCAAAGCATCGCTTTTCAGCACAGCAGTCTGCTTCACATTGACCGTATAAACATTCCCAAACAAATCATAACGATATTCTGTTGAATATTTTCCCGTGTAATATTTAGTACCTCTCGCCAATTTCTTTATCAGGATTTTCTCACTTTCGCTTTGCGATAATTTCATCACGGCATCATTGCCCGTGCCGCTCACAAAAGCAAGCATCATCGTATTATCGCCCGAACCTGATACCACACAAACGTAATCATCCTTACCGTCCTGATTGAAATCTGATATTACGAAATTAGTGTATTCCGAATAGAGGTTATTGTCATGAACATGCCAACTGCTGCTGTTGTCTTTTTCAATCATGCCTTTTTCTTTAAGATATTCTGTCACCGCTTTCTTATAGACGACAGGGGTAATCTTAAGCGCATTCCCCTCAAAAACCGAACTAATCCGTTGATATTCGGTTTCGGTGCCCAGATAATCCAACACCACATAGCCTTCCTTGCCATCAGGTACGCTGACTTTAGCCCAGCGAAATCCATTAGCGTCGAGGTTGCTCTCCGTTTCCAAAATATTGAGCTTTTCCCCGAACTTAATGATTTCAACGCCGTTGCTACCACTTGAAATGTCCTGGGACGATCTTAGCCACAGTTTATTTGCCAGCACATACATTTCGCTGGTTTCGAAAAAGAATTTATATATCGTCGTTGATAAAGCTCCGGCAAACAACACAGCAAAAAATATTGACCAGAACACCATCCATCCTTTGCGTCTTCTAGGTTTCTTTGTTTTTACAGGTTTTGCTACTATTGGTTTAGCTGTTGCTGCTTTCACAGGTTTGGCTTTACTCACTCCACCATGCCCGAAGCTACTATCGAGCAAAGCAAGCTTAAACTCATCGCAATCGGCAAAACGTTCTTCCTTATTTTTTGCAGTTGCTTTTTTTAGTACTTGCTCCATGCGGTTGCTCACGCCAACATAAAACTGCTTTGCCTCGGGCAAAGGTTCTTCCACTATCTGCTTATAGACTTCGTACTCAGTCTGATGTTCATCAAAAGGGTTCTTACCTGTAATCGCCTGAAAAAGGGTAATGCCCAACGAATAAACATCCGTCCGTTTATCCACCTCCACCCCTTTCACCTGTTCGGGACTCATAAACAAAACGGTTCCTAATTTTGTTCCGGTCTTGGTAAGTTTATGATCGCTCTCCGAAATAATTTTGGCGATACCGAAATCCAAAATCTTCGCTTTGCCATCTGTGGTAATGATAATATTTGATGGTTTGATGTCGCGATGAATCACGTTACGGTTATGCGCATAAGATACCCCATCAAGGATTTGTGCAAACAAGGGGATTGCTTTTTCTTCGGGAATAGGTCCGGTGACAGTGTCAATATACGTGTCGAGTTGTTTACCCTCCACATATTCCATCACCAAAAAAATTCCCTGTTCCGTTTCCACATAATCGAAAAGGGTTACAATATTCGGATGATGCAATTGCGAAAGCGTTGAAGCTTCGTTCTTAAAACGTTCGCGAATCTCCGGATTCTTAGCTAATACAGGGTTTAGGGCTTTTATGGCGACCTTGCGTCCGATATGTGCATGCACTCCCAGATACACATTTCCCATGCCACCTTCGCCAATTAGCTTCTCAATTTTATAGTTTAATATGTGCTGACCAATCATTCGTTTTTATTCTTTTTTTTGGCATTTCGTAATTAGCGTCCAAAATTAATTTATTTTTGCGAAAAAATCGCACAAATGAAAAATTATAAGCAAATTTTTATTTTTACGCTCATGCTTTTTGTTACTATAGAACTTTCGGCACAGCGTTCTTTTAACTTCGGTTTGCACCTTGCACCCAACATTAGCTGGATAAAACCTGACGTGTCTGGTGAAGTGTACAAATCCGATGGCTCAACAGTACATCTTAGCTACGGTGCTGACTTTCACTTCTTCTTTATACAAAACTTAGGTATAGGCACAGGCATAAACCTTGCTTATACTGGTGGAAAGTTGCAGTATCACACCGCATATAAAATAGATAATGTTGTTGACACTGGAATTTTAACGAGAAAATTGAAGTTACAGTATTTGGAAGTGCCTTTAGTGCTCATTGGAACGACAGGTGATTTGTTAGGTAAGTTTTCTATTTACGGTAAATTTGGTTTGGGGACTTCTTTTAAGCTCAAAGCACGAGGCGATGATAGTTTCGTCCAGACAAATGCAACTTCCCCAACAGAACTGAAAAACGTTAATATCAGCAAACAAATAAGTTTTTTTCGTGAATCATTGATTATTGGAATAGGTGGCACCTATAAAGTAGCGAAAATCATTTCTGTGCATGCATGTTTGACCTATAACAAAGGGTTTACGGATATTCTGACAGGCACCAACGCTGCCATGCCAAACATAGATGAGAAAGGCAAAGTGAATTATTTCGATTTGTCACTCGGCGTTTTATTTTAATGAATTGGTGATGAAGATTGCGCTTGCACAACTAAACTTCCATATTGGCAACTTCGAGCTGAATCGCGATAAAATCATCGCAGCGATTCTTCAAGCAAAAGAGCAAGTAGCTGATTTGATTATTTTCCCTGAATTGGCTGTGTGTGGTTACCCTCCGCGTGATTTTCTCGAATTCTCTGATTTTATTGAACGCTGCAAGAAAACTATTGCAGAAATATGTGCGGTTACCCATGACATTGCTGTGATAGTTGGTGCTCCATCCGAAAATACGAATGCCGCGGGTAAGAATCTTTTTAATACTGCCTATTTCATTGAAAATGGTCAGGTAACTTTTGTCCAGCATAAATCTCTTTTGCCCAACTACGATATTTTTGATGAGTATAGATACTTTGAGCCAAATCGCAACTTTGCCGTTGTTACTTATAAAGGGAAAAGAATTGCCATCACAATATGTGAAGATTTGTGGAACACCAGCCCCGACCCCTTGTATGTTACAAAACCTATGGATGAATTAGCGAAGTTTCATCCCGACTTGCTTATCAATATTGCTGCTTCGCCTTTTAATTATCTGCAGTATCAGGAACGGAAAAGTGTTCTGCAAACCAATGCCGTCAATTATAATTTGCCCATAGTGTATGTGAATCATGTGGGTGCTCAAACCGAATTAATTTTTGATGGCGGCTCCACGGTACTTGACAATCAAGGAAACACCCTGCTTGAATTCCCTTTCTTTGAAGAAACTATTGGATATTTCGATACTGAAAATCCTCAATCCAAAACAAAAGACATTGAGATTCCCAAGACCGAATTGATATATCGTGCTTTGGTACTTGGTGTGAAAGATTATTTCCAAAAGATGGGATTCACAAAAGCTATCATTGGACTTTCGGGAGGTATAGATTCGGCTCTGACCTTGGTGATTGCTGCAGAAGCTCTCGGTCATGAGAATGTCTTGGCGGTATTGATGCCTTCGCAGTTCTCATCCGACCATTCGGTGACAGATGCCTTGCAGTTGGTAGAGAATCTCAATTGTCCTCATACTATTATTCCTATTGAGTCCATGTTTCAATCCTTCAGCACTGCGTTGCACCCTTTGTTTCAGCGGGAGAAGTTTAATATCACGGAAGAAAACATACAAGCGCGGATACGTGCTGTGCTGTTGATGGCTGTTTCGAATAAGTTCGGACATATTTTGTTGAACACCTCCAACAAGAGTGAAGCGGCAGTGGGTTATGGCACTTTGTATGGCGATATGTGTGGTGGTTTATCAGTGATAGGCGATGTGTATAAAACTCAGGTGTATGAACTGGCTCGTTATGTGAATGCGCAGCAGGAAATTATTCCAATGAACACCATTACCAAACCTCCTTCGGCAGAATTGCGCCCCGACCAAAAGGATTCCGACTCCTTGCCCGACTATGAAATTCTAGATAAGATACTCGTCAACTATATCGAGCAACGCCTTGGTCCCAACGAGTTGATTGCTTTGGGATATGATGCCGCTATGGTGCAACGCATTTTGAAACTAGTGAACACAAGCGAATACAAGCGCTATCAAACACCTCCCATATTGCGTGTATCGCCCAAAGCTTTCGGGATGGGCAGGAGAATGCCAATAGTGGGGAAATATCTGTCGTAAGCTAAAAAATCATTACCTATTATTCGGCTATAAATTTCTTAATGTATCCATTTAAAATATTGTTTTAAGTTTTTTTCGGGGGAGGCTTCCTTTAGAAATGAATAGGTTTAATACATTAGAAAACATATTATTGTATCTAATAATAGATAACATATATTTCAAATAATGCAACTCATTTTTTAGTATATTTTTTTAACTACCAACGTTTCATTGAACAAGATTTTCAATGTTTTGCATACGATTTAAATTATTGTGACTAGGATTTATAATTTGTGAATCACGTTTTAAAATTCTATGGACATGTTTTACGCAGCTTGAAAGATATTTTATGCAGCTTGAAAGATGTTTTACGCAGCTTGAAAGATGTTTTACGCAACTTGAAAGATGTTTTACGCAGCATGAAAGATGTTTTATAATGCGTGAAAGATGTTTTATAGTGCGTGAAAGATGTTTAATAGTGCATAAAACATGTGTAAAAAATCTAAAAACAGGCTTGAAATGTTTTTAAATGATTTTTATTTATAGATAATCAGATAGATACGAAAAGTAAGAAAAAATGATGCTTTTGGGTGACACAAAGCGAAAGATAAACCTCAATACGTTTTATCCCAAATTCCGCAATAGAAAATAAATGATTATTTTTGCTTCAAAATCCTAATGCGTAGCATTAGAAAAAAATGAGTTATGGAATTTGATATATCCTTTACCAATAAAGAGATTACACCATGGGGTGGGATGGT
>CAIOJS010000170.1 GCA_903858655.1 uncultured bacterium
GGAGGTGATGAAGTCGGTGGCATAGCTGGAGAATTTGATAGCGGCACCATGGACAGTAGCTATTCAAAAGCTAATGTTAGTGGCAATCATTATGTCGCGGGCTTAGTTGCATTAAATAACAACGGTACAATAAGCAATAGTCATACAACTGGTAATATAAGTGGAAACAAAATGGTAGGTGGTTTAGTTGGCAACAATGCAAGTACCGGCGCTCTCATCATCAAATGTTATTCGACCGGTAGTGTTACCGGTGCTAGTGGTACTAATTATGGTTTTGTCGGTGGCTTAGTTGCATACAATGGTGGTACTATCAGCAAATGTTATGCAACCGGTAGTGTTACCGGCAGCGGTAGCTCTATTTATGTCGGAGGCTTGGTAGGAGCCCATGAAGGTGCTGATTTAACCAACAGTTATGCTACCGGCAATGTTAGTGGCAATAATTATGTAGGCGGCTTGGTTGGTAGTAATGCTTCTCCTGCAAATAACTGTTATTCTACCGGTAGTGTTAGCAGCATCGGGACTAATATCGGCGGCTTACTTGGAAATGATGTTTCTGGCGATGTAAATTACTGCTTCTGGGATACTCAAACAAGCGGTAAATCTACTTCCTTTGGTGGCACAGGCTTAACCACCGCAGAAATGAAAACACAAAGCCCTTTTACCACATCACCTTCCGATTGGGATTTTACAACAGGCAGCGGCATTTGGAAAATTGAAAACTGTTCGTATAAGTCATACCCATATCTGCGGGAAATTACTTACGACACACCCGAAGCAAGTCCTGCCGTAAATCCGATACCGGGACTCGTACAAGCTAATCCGCCAACAACTATCACAAGCCAATCAACAGCAACCCAAACACAATGCTTAAATGGGACTTTTACTCCAATTACGGTAACAGCAACAGGAACTAATTTGTCTTATCAATGGTATTGGCTCACAAGTCCGGGCAATAGCGGGGGAACTTCCTTAGCAGCAAACAATGGAGCACAAACATATAGTTATACACCACAAGCAACAACCGAAGGAACTTTATACTACTACTGTGTTGTAACCGGTACATGTGAAACAGTAAGCAGTGCAGCTTCTGGAGCATTTATAACAGATGCTGCAACAAACATAAGCAGCCAATCAACAGCATCCCAAACGCAATGCTTAAATGGAACCTTTACTCCAATTACTGTAACAGCAACAGGAACTAATTTAAGTTACCAATGGTATAGCAGTGCAAGTTCAAACAATAGCGGGGGAACTTCCTTAGCAGCAAACAATGGCGCACAAACGTATAGTTATACACCGCAGGCAACAACCGCAGGAACTTTATACTACTACTGTGTTGTAACCAGTACATGTGCAGCCGTAAGCAGTGCAGCTTCCGGAGCATTTATTACAAATGCTGTAACAAACATAAGCAGCCAATCAACAGCAGGACAAACACAAAACATAGGTGGAACTTTTAACCCAATTACCGTAACAGCAACAGGAACTAATTTAACGTATCAATGGTATAGTAATGCAAGTTCAAACAATAGCGGGGGCACTTCCTTAGCAGCAAACAATGGCGCACAAACGTATAGTTATACACCCCAGACAACAACTACAGGAACTTTATACTACTACTGTGTTGTAACAGGTACGTGTGGAACAGCAACCAGTGCAGTTTCAGGAGCATTTCAAGTTATGGCAGTGTTTACAAGCTCCGGCTCATGGACCGTGCCGGAAAATGTGTACACCATAACTGTGCATTGCTGGGGCGGTGGCGGCGGTGGCGGTGCTGCTTATGGTAATTATGGTGGTAGTGCAGCAGGGGGAGCGGGTGGAGGAGGTGCCTATTCTCAACAGCTAATGCAGGTATTGCCCGGTCAGGTTTACACCGTAACAGTTGGAGCCGGTGGCATTGGTGGTAATCATAGAGATGGAACTGACGGAGGCACAACAACGTTTACAGGAATTGCCGGTACATGCAGTGCTGCCCCAGGCCACGGTGGAGAGTACACCGGATGTTCTGAATATTGTTATGGACTTGGAGGCACAGGCGGTTCTTCCGGCGCAGGATATTTGTATAAAGGGGGTGATGGCGGAAAAGGAAATAATTATGATTATGGTGGAGGCGGAGGCGGAGCAGCAGGAAGCGGTTCCAACGGCAGCAATGGAGGCATGCATAATTACAGGGGTGCAGGTGGCACAGGTACCTATCCTGGCGGTAATGGCGGTACTGGCGGAAACAACCGTGGAAATGGTGCTGATGGTTCGATTCCCGGTGGTGGCGGTGGCGGTGCTGCTGATAACACCAATGGTACTATTGGCGGGGCAGGTGCAAGAGGCGAAATCAAGGTAACGTATTCTCCCTGTGATTTGACCATTACCCAACAGCCTGCAAGCCCACCGATAATTTGTCCGGGGACGGCAACAGTACACTTTACCGTCGCTGTTAGCGGAGGAACCTCTTACCAATGGCAGGAATATAACGGTACAAGCTGGGCAAACATCAGCAACGGTGGCGTTTATTCAAATGCAACCACACCCACATTAACCCTTACCAACCCTACCTATGCCTTGAATGGCTACAAATATAGATGTATGTCGGGCTGCATCCATAGCGATGGAAATGCTACACTAACCTTATATACAACCCCTATTGCAACAATTACCCCTAATGGTCAGACTTCAACTTGCACAGGCGATGCAGCAACATTGACATCCAACGCGGGAGTTTCATATCTTTGGAGTACAGGTGCAACAACGCAGTCTATTGGTGCCACAATTCCCGATTTCTATACTGTTACTGTTACAGATGGCGACGGATGTCATGCAGTTTCATCAGCAACTTCTGTTATAGTAAATCCGCGCCCATCCCCGATTATTAATCCGGCAGGTCCCGTCACCATAAATGCAGGCAGTTCCACACTATTGCAATCGGATGCCCATAGTAGCTATCTCTGGTCAACCGGCGAAACAACGCAAACCATCACCGCGAGTACTTCAGGTTCGTACACAGTTACTGCAAAAAACAGTTATGGTTGTCCCGGAACTTCTCCTGCAACAACAGTGGTAGTAAACGGAACGCCTACCATTACTTCGTTTACGCCCACTTCAGGTCCAATTGGCACAACAGTAACCATATCAGGTACAAACTTCGACACAAATCCGTCAAATGATATTGTATTCTTTGGTGCTACCATAGCTACGGTTACTGCTGCAAGTGCTACCTCCCTAACTGTTACCGTACCGGCAGGCATAACATATCAAAACATTTCTGTTACCAAATTCAACACCGGCTTAACCGCATACTCTGCTCAACCATTTATGACTACCTTTGCATGCGGAGGAGTTATAAATACAGGCTCTTTTGAATCTTTCACGGATTTCCCAGCCAATATCGAACCCTATAATATGACAATGTGCGACGTAAACCTGGATGGAAAACCGGACATTATTGTTACTAATAATTTTAAATATATCTCGGTTTTAACAAATAATAGTACAGGCAACACAATTTCCTTTGATCAGGGGACTTATCTTGACGGAATTGTTGACGAAACTCAATTTTATGGCATTGCTGTAGCTGATGTGGACGGTGACGGGAAACCTGATATTGTTGCTACAAATGATAATTATTCAGGTTATGATACTGATTACAATGTTGTTTTAGTATTTAGGAACACAAGCACAGGTGGAAATCTTTCTTTTGCTTCTCCGATTCATTATACAACAGGGGTGCATCCGTGCGGCGTTGCTATAGGTGATTTGGATGTTGATGGCAAACCTGACCTTGTTGTTGTAAATAAAATTTCCAACACCATTTCAGTTTTTAGAAATACGAGTACGGCAGGAACACTTTCCTTTGCACCCAAAGTGGATTATGCAAGCGGAAATGTACCCGAAAATGTTGCAATAGGCGATTTGGATGGCGACGGAAAGCCGGAACTGGCTGTATCCAATAGTGAAGAAGGTTTCGCTTCCGTTTATAAAAACACAAGCACACCGGGAGGCATTTCTTTTGCAGCAGCTACAAATTTAACAATGGGGTCGAACATTTACTGGGTTCAGATGGGGGATGTGGATGGCGACGGAACGCTCGATCTTGCTGCTGCCAGTTATTCGGAAAACAGTATATCTGTTTGCAGAAACACCAGCACCTCCGGAAATATTTCATTTGCTACACCGGTGAAATTTATTACAGGATCAAACCCTCTCAATTTTTCTATAGGCGATATAGACGGAGACTCCAAACCTGATATAGCTACAAGTTATACAGGTTATAATTATGCCATTCCAATTATTAAAAACACAAGCACGCCGGGTACTATATCTTTTGCCCCAACACTCTATTATTCTATCCCTAAATATTCTCCTAACACAGTTACCATAGGCGATTTGAATGGCGACGGGAAGCCAGATATGGCTTATACCTATTACCACAACTCCGGAAATAATCAGAAAATTTCAACCTTAACGAATGTAATAGTAAATACTGAATCGGGTATAACAAGTACAACACCCGGCTCAACCTGCGGACCCGGTCAGGTCATTTTAAAGGCAACAGGGAATTACGGAGCCATTAATTGGTATGCTAATGCAACGGGAGGTACACCTTTAGGAACAGGCACCTCTTTCACAACCCCCGTCATTTCGGCAGATATAACCTATTTTGTGGCTGCAAATGATGGATGCACCACCTGTCCAAGGACAGCTATTACTGCTTCCTACTTACCAGCAGCGTCTGAAGCACCAACCAATACAACGCCTGCCCCCAATCAAACAATTTGTATTGGAAATTCCACTACCCTAAATGCAAGCGGCTCAGGTACGCCCGGCTGGTACGATGTGGCTACAGGTGGTGATATTCTTTATGAAGGAAGCAATTACACCACACCGCCTTTAAATTCAAGTACTACTTTTTATGTACAAGCTCCCAGCACCTGCCAAAATGTACCTAGGACAGCAATTGATGTTACAGTTACTTTTTTGCCAGCACCAACCAATACAACTCCTGATGCCAACCAAACAGTTTGCAGTGGAAATTCTACTACTCTAAGTGCAAGCGGTACCGGAACACTTGGTTGGTACAATGCAGCAACGGGAGGTAATCATTTAGGGGCAGGAACCAATTTCACAACGCCTGTACTAACCTCCAATACTACGTTTTATGTTCAGGATAGCACCTGTGGGGCAAGCATAACAAGAACTGCAATCATAGTTACATCTATTCCTTTGCCTCCTGCACCAACCAATACTACCCCACCTGACAATCAATTAATTCTGACAGGAAATTCTACTACGCTTTCTGCAAGCGGCACAGGAACTCTTGGCTGGTACACCGCAGGAGGAAATTATTTAGGGGCAGGCACAGATTTCACCTCACCTGTATTAACCTCCAATACTACCTATTATGTTCAAGACAATACCACATGCGGCGCAAGTCTGACAAGAACAGCAATAACCGTAACAGTGCAATGTATAGTAAACATTCCCGATGCAAACTTTAAAGCATATTTGATGGCAATTCCCGGACTTGATGCTAATAGCGATGGCAAAATTGAATGTGGCGAAGCTGCTGATTATACAGGAGATATAGATGTACAATCAAAGAACATTTCTGATATGACAGGTATAGAAGCTTTTACTAGTATTACTAAATTATTCTGTAATAGTAATAACTTGACAACTTTACATATTTCCGCTCTTACATTGCTCACCGATTTGGATTGCAGCAATAATCAACTAACAGCTTTAGATGTGTCGTCCAATACTGCTCTTGTGAATTTTCTTTGTGGAAATAATTCACTAACAAGTTTAAATATTTCCGGTTTTTCTTCTTTAAATTATTTTGGTTGTGCTTACAATCAAATAACAAGTTTAGATGTTTCATCCAACTCAGCACTTATTGGTTTGTATTGCAATAATAATTTATTGACTAATTTGAATGTAAGCGGTCTTACTTCACTTGTTAGGATTAATTGTGCATCTAACCAACTGACAAGTCTCGATTTTTCATCCAATACAGCCATATCGAGATTGGATTGTAGCTATAATTCATTAAGCAGTTTGAATATTAAAAATGGAAACAACACCAACATTTCAAACTCTTATTTTTGTACCACACACAACCCAGATTTAACTTGCATTCAGGTTGATAATATGTCCTGGTCAAAAACCAACTGGACAAATAAAGATGCTATTGCACGATATAGTACAGATTGCAGCATTTGCGTTGTAAACATCCCCGATGCAAACTTTAAAGCTGCCTTATTACTCATACCCGGGCTTGATGATGGTGAAGGTGAAATCAAATGTTCAGATGCTGCTGCTTATACAGGCGACCTTAATGTAAGCGAAAAAAACATTTCTGATTTAACAGGCATCGCATCATTTACGAATATCACTTACTTGGATTGCTTTGGCAATTCACTCACAAGCCTGAATGTTTCATCCAATACACATCTTACCTATCTGGATTGCAGCAGCAATTCAATTACCGCTCTGGATGTTTCATCCAATACGGCTCTTCAAACTTTAAATTGCAATGCCAATGCATTAACGAGCCTAAATGTTTCAGACTTAACCGCTCTTTCCGATCTTGCATTTTCCAACAACCATATAACGAGCATGAATGTTTCATCCAATACGGCTCTCACCTATCTGGATTGTAGCATCAATTTATTAGCAAGCATAAATGTTTCATCCAATACAGCGCTTACGTATCTGGATTGCAACCATAATTCATTAAAATACTTAGATGTTTCATCCAATATAGCTCTCAGAACATTTACTTGCATTAACAATTTACTAATGACTCTGAATATAAAAAATGGACATAATACTAACATCAATACCGACTTTTATGCAACCAATAATCCTAGTTTAACCTGTATTCAGGTAGATAATGTGCAATGGTCAGAAGACTACTGGTCAGGTGGTATTGATGAAGCAATTTTTAGTACAGATTGCGGCATTTGTGTTATAAACATTCCCGACGCACACTTTAAAGCGGCACTGATAGCAACATCCGGGCTTGATGCCAACGGTGATGGGGAAGTGCAATGTGATGAAGCTACGGCTTATACCGGAACTATTTACGCAACCTCGTCCCCTATTACAGATTTGACAGGTATAGAAGCTTTTATTAATATCACCGAATTGAACTGTTATATGGATCTCCTAACGTCTTTGGATTTATCATCTAATACAAAGATTGAACGTTTAGATTGTTCCGGCAATGCTTTAACGACTTTGAATGTTACAGGTATTACCGCACTTTTAGCTATAGATTGTGCGGGTAATCAAATAACGACTTTGGATTTACATACCAACACCGCACTAACATATTTGAATTGTAACACTAATAATTTGACCAATTTAAATATTACCGGGCTTTCTTTGATTACTGCGATTTACTGTAACAGCAATCAATTATCCAATTTGTATGTTTCTTTAAATACGGCTCTTATGGGTATGAACTGTAGCGATAATGCTATAACGACTTTGGATGTTTCATCTGTTTCTGCGCTGAAAACCTTGTATTGTCAAAACAATTCACTAACGAGTTTGAACGTAAAGAATGGAAACAATGTCAATTTTATAGATATTGATGCCACTAACAACCCTGACTTAACTTGTATTCAGGTGGACAATGTACCCTGGTCAACTGCCAATTGGCAAAAGAAGGATGCTACGGCAAGATATAGTACAAATTGCAGTGCTTGTGTTGTAATCATCCCTGATGCGAACTTTAATGCGGCATTGTTAGCAATATCAGGGATTGATGCCAATAACGATGGAGAAATTGAATGTTCGGAAGCTGCTGCTTATACAGGAAGCATAAATGTAAGTGGGCACAACATTTCTGATTTAACAGGCATAGCATCTTTTACGAATATCACGTATTTGGATTGTAGCAGCAATTCACTAACAAGTTTGAATCTTTCATCCAATACACATCTTACGTATCTTGATTGTAGCGGCAATTTATTAACGAGCCTGAATGTATCCAGTCTTACTTCTCTTACAGAGCTATATTGTTACTTCAATCATCTAACGAGTTTGGATGTCTCTTCCAATACAGCACTTACTACGTTGGCAACCGGTATCAATTCTTTAAGCAGCTTAAATGTTATATCCAATACTGCTCTTCAGACTTTGTATTGCAACAACAATTCATTAACGAGTTTAAATGTAAAAAATGGATACAATACCAACTTAACTGATTTTGATGCTACAAGCAATCCAAATTTAACTTGTATTCAGGTGGACAATGTGGCTTGGTCAACCGCCAATTGGACAAATAAAGATGCAGGGGCAAGTTTTAGTACGAATTGCTCTTGTACCAACCCCGCTATTACAAACCAAGCAACTGATATGCAAACTCAATGTGTCGGTGGAACCTTCACCCCTATTACTGTAACAGCTACGGGAACCAGTTTAAGCTATCAATGGTTTAGCAATTTAAGCAATAGCAATAGCGGTGGACAAACCCTGAACTCAACTAATGGTGCACAAACCAATAGTTACACACCACAAGCAGGTACCGAGGGAACTTTGTATTATTATTGTGTAGTAACAGGCTTGTGTGGAACGCCACAAAAGAGTTTGATTTCAGGGGCATTTATTGTTTATCCTGCAACTGTTGCTGGCACAGTTAGTGGTGGAACTTCCATTTGTTCGGGAGGCACAAGCGGTTTATTAACTCTAGGCAGCTACACTGGAACCATAATCAAATGGCAATCATCCGTAAGTCCATTCACTTCATGGAATGATATAAATAACACTTTGACAACTTATACTTCAGAAGCTTTATCAGAAACCACTCAATTCAGAGCAGTAGTTCAAAGCGGTGTTTGTCCTGTAGCCAATTCTGATCCGACAACCGTAACAGTTGACCCCACTTCTGTTGGAGGAGCCGTTAGTGGTGGAACTACCATTTGTTCAGGAAGCACAAGCGATTTATTAACTTTAGGCAGCTACACTGGAACCATTATCAAATGGCAATCATCCCTAAGTCCATTCACTTTATGGAATGATATAAGTAACACTTTGACAACTTATACTTCAGAAGCTTTATCAGAAACCACTCAATTCAGAGCAGTAGTTCAAAGCGGTGTTTGTCCTGTAGCCAATTCTGATCC
>CAIOJS010000171.1 GCA_903858655.1 uncultured bacterium
ATCTAAAATAAAAAAATGGATTTAGAAAACTCAAAAGCCCAATTACTCAAAGGACTGCTGGAGTATTGCATACTTTCTATTGTACACGAGAAGGAGATGTACGCCTCGGATGTGATGGAAAGGATGAAAGAAGCCAAGTTGATAGTAGTGGAGGGGACGCTCTACCCTTTGTTGACGCGATTGAAAAACGATGGTTTGCTCAACTATCGCTGGGAAGAATCGAAATCAGGTCCTCCACGCAAATATTATGAATTGACCGACCTCGGCAAAAAGTTTTTGGCAGAATTGGATGAAAGCTGGAACGAGCTGGTGAATTCGGTGAAACAAATAACAAAGAAAAACAAATAATTTTAAAACATAAACGTCATGCACAAAACTATTTCAATAAACATAGGTGGTATGTTTTTTCAGATTGATGAACAAGCATACATGATTCTGGAAGCATATCTGGAATCCTTAAAAATTCATTTTGCCACCACAGAGGGCAAAGAGGAAATCATTCAAGACATCGAGGCACGCATCGCTGAGATTTTTCAAACCAAAATAGAAGCCGGGCAGGTGTTGATTTCGCAACAAATTGTTGACGAAACTATCAACATATTAGGTAAGCCGCGCGATATGGACAACAGAGATTCTGAACAAGAATCGAAACAAGAAACAAAAAAGACCACTAAAAAACGCCTATTTCGTGATGAGGACAATCATGTATTGGGAGGTGTTTGTTCGGGCTTAGGTCACTATTTGGACGTTGACCCGGTGTGGTTTCGTTTAGGCTTTGTGATAGGGCTCATCTTTTTTGCTTCAAGCATTTTGGTGTATTTGGTGCTGTGGATTATCATTCCTAGAGCCATGAGCATGGAAGATAAAATGAATATGAAAGGTTCGCCGATGACTATTTCGGAGATAGAACACAACATCAAAAGCGAATTTGAAGACCTGAAGACTCGTTTTCATGAAATGAAAGGTGATGTGAAACGCCGTACTCGAAGAGAAGTTCACGATATGAAACGCAAGATGAGGCAAGCCAAACAGGAAGCCAAATATACCTATACACAACGGTACATGGCCTCATTCATCGCCTCCAAGAAGACTGAAAAAATTCACAATCATGGCATCGGTAGTGTGTTTGGAGAAATACTGTATCACTTTGTCCGTTTCCTAGGTACCACTGTTGGCATCTTCCTGCTGATACTTGCCATCGTGTTGACTGCTTCTTTAGTGTTGTCGCTAACGGCTTCCGATAGTTTCTTATTCTTCACTAAATGGGGCATATCATCGTTTTCGCTGCCTGCTTTGTCGAATATGTTTTTCGAAAACTCATGGCAACAACAACTTGCTGTTGTTTCCTTAATCCTATTGATTGGTGTTCCGCTTTTGATGCTTATTTTCAATAGCATCCGCATGATTATCGGATTCAAAACCAAAATACGTATTGTTTCAGTCACCGCTTCGCTGATATGGCTTACGGGTTTGATTTTAGCCATTTTTCTTACCATAAATATCATTGGAAACTTCAATGAAAAAAGTACCGTGAAACAGGAGGTGATGTTGCCGCAGCCTAAGGAAACCCTGACCATTGATGTGAAAGACAATTTGCCCAATCTAGTCACTACGCATTTTGTGGATGATGAGAACATTGATGTTGATATTGATATCAACAAGCATGAGCGTTTTGTGTTCAGCAACTTCTATTTGCTGAACAATGGGACACAATTCTGCGCGTATGGATTTCCTAAGCTAAAGATCATTCCATCAGAAACGGATGCCTATAAACTCACTGTGGTTAAATTTTCGAGAGGCACCACGATTATGAATGCACGCAATAGGGCAGAAGTCATTAATATGAATATAAGCATAGCGGATTCTACAATGAGCATCAGTAATTATTTTCTGTTGCCTTATTTTGAAAAATGGCGCAACCAATCTGTCAAAATTGTTTTGGAAGTGCCCGAAGGCAAAAGCATCTTTATGACCAAAAGAGTTGAGAACTTGATTTACGACCGTGATAATGTTGACGGCAGTTGGAATTTGGATATGATAGGCAAAAAGATGATCATGAAAGATGGCGAGCTGATAGAGAATACTGAAATTGAAAAAACAGACAGCATCCCCGCACCGAAGCATGTGCATAAGAAACACTAAACAGATATCCCAAAAAAGAAAAAGCCATACGCAATCGTATGGCTTTTTTCTTTTAGAATAGGATGCTTACAATTTATTAAAAAGTTGTAGTTTTTTATCTTCGCTATCTTTTTTGATAAGCTCAATGGAGTTGTAATTTATTTCAATATGCAAGATATCGTTCACATTAAAAAGTGTCAAAGCGATTTCCGTTTTATCATTTTTCCATTTAAAGTTCAAATAAAGATTATCGTTTAGAAGGTTGGAAGCCCAATCATCTTGTTTAATTGCAATACCATTAATTGTTGTGGTGTTTTTTACAATAGGAGTACCATATTTCTTCGTTAACACTTCTTCCAGCATAAGGAAGTTGTTGACATAAGCTTGAGGATCTTTGTTATCCAAGGTAATGAGATAAGCCACATGAATCAGTTGACTTGCAGCATTGAAGTCATACATAATTCTCGTATCCATATCTCCTGTTTTTTCAGTAAAAACCATATTGTTCTTTTTTGAAAAAACTTGTTTGGCTGTTTCTGATTTTTTTACTTGTGCAGTATCCGCACCCCACTTTGTATTTCTTATATCGTTATTTTGAGCGATCAAGAAATTGCTACATAAAGAAATAAAAATGGCAATAATAAAGGCTTGTGTTTTCATGATGATTGTTTTTGTTTTTTTCGAAACTTATATGATTAATTAATTTGCTTTGTAATATGCGTTTCAAGAGGGTGTTTTAAAGGTAACGCATAAACAAAAATATTATTTTGCAACCCGTATTCTTGCATCAACAGCAACAACTTTTTCGGCATTGCCCAACAAAGGATTGAAATCCAATTCCTGTATCTCAGGTGCTGCTTGCAACAAGGCTGACAGACGCATAATGATGTCAATCATTAGCTCTTGGTCGATTCCTTTTTGTCCACGAACGCCTTCAATGATTTTGTAGCTCTTTAAGCTTTTAATCATGGCATCGGCTTCTTCTCTCCCGATAGGAGATAAACCTGCAGAAACATCTTTCAACACTTCGATGAAAATGCCACCCAACCCAAACAGTATCATGTGCCCGAATTTGGGTTCGTATTTGGCGCCCACAAACAGCTCCGTACCGCTCAACATCGGTTGTATCAAAATGGCTGTAGTATCTTTGATTTGAATCATACGTTCGAATTCCTTTTCAACTGTTTCAGCATTCTTCACATTCAACACTACACCGCCGACATCTGATTTATGAAGCGGACCAACTACTTTCATCACCACAGGGAAGCCTAAGCGTTGTGCTTCGGCTTTTGCACTCTCTTTATCAGTAACAACAGCTTCTCCCGCACGTGGAATGCCTGCAGCATCCATCAACTGTTGAATCTCTTCTGGTGAGATATAACCATCAACAGCATTATCAATAATGGAACGGATTTTAGTAGTATCAACATGCGGTAATTCAGGATTTAGGTCATAGGATTTGTGTGTATGATACACTTTGGTCAATGCTTTGCCCAATTCCACTTCATCAGGGAAGTTGATTCTGCCGAAGGAAATAAACTCTTTTAGCTCTTTTTCAACATTGATAATGGAAGGCAGCACGGTGAAAATAGGTTTCTTGCATGATTTTATTTTCTCATTCAACAAACGATACACATCATACACTTCGAACAAACCCGGACTTCCAAAGATGACAATCATGGCATCAATTTCATCAAATTTGTTTTCGCAATAATCAATGATATCTCCTAATTGTTCAGCAGTGCCTGTAGCCAAAAAGTCAAAAGGGTTGGAAACAGAAGAGCCCGGATACAATTTTGTCAAGAGTTCTTCTGCATCTTTTCCATGGATATGTGGAATCTCTAATCCACCATTTTCCAAAGTATCCGTAAGCATAACAGCAGGACCACCGGCATGCGTGATGATAGCAATTCTTTTTCCCGTCAACTCTTTATGGTTGAATACCGAAGCCACCGTCGTAAATTCTTCGCGACCATAACATCTGACGATACCTGCTTTCCTGAACAAAGCATCCACAGCCACATCGGGACTTGCAAGAGCCCCTGTGTGGGAGGCTGCTGCTCTGCTTCCCGCTTGAGATGAACCGGACTTTATGGCTGCTATTCGGCAGCCTTTCGATACCAAAGATGAAGCATGTTTCAACAGCTTCGCAGGATTCTTAATGGTTTCGATATACATAAGTTTGACTTTTGAACTCGTCAAAGGGTCAAAACTTTCATCAAAATATTGCAAGACTTCTTCAACACCCATCTGTGCAGAATTTCCTATGGAATAAACGCTCGAAAACTTCAATCCTTTGGGCATCCCGGCTTCAATAATAAATACAGCCGTTGCTCCCGAACCCGAAATCATATCACAGCCATCTTGTCCAAGTTTGGGAATGGGAGTCGTGAACACGCCGTTGTAATTGGGATTCATAAAGCCGATGCAGTTAGGTCCAATAAGGCAACCACCCACTTTATCCACAATGTTGACAATTTTGCGTTCCAACAAACCGCCTTCTTCATTTTCTTCGCTGAAGCCTGCTGACAGAATAATAAAAGCTTTGGTGTTTTTTTGTTTTGCAAGAAATGTGACAGTTTCCAAGCACAATTTTGATGGTATTGCAATGATAGCTAATTCGGTATCAGGCAAGTCAATCAAAGAAGGAGTCACGGGAATTCCTTGTGTGACGGTTTCTCTTGGATTAATCACAAAGAGCTTTCCTTTGTAATTTCCATCTAAAATGTTTTTCAAAACCTTGCCACCCGGTTTCTTTATTTCATTTGAACCGCCCACTATCACTATAGATTGAGGGTTCAACAGTTGTTGATTAATCATAAAATAAATTCAAAAAATGTTCGTATTAAAAATTGCGCTAAAGTATAAAAAACATTAATATCAATCGTAACTTTTTTTAAGAAAAATAAAAATCATGCCTTCTATGAATAATCAAATGAGTAATTTTACGCCCTGAAATCAATTCATTACTACATGCCAACGAACAAAAAAAAGAAGAAAATAAAATTCAAAAAGTTTGAGTTTAAGCTTTCTGTAAATCAAAAAACACTCATAGATAAGTTCTGCAAAGCCAAAAAAGTGAGTCCAAACAAGATGATAAAATCGGCTATTAAAGATTATATTCGTAAATTTGCCGATTCGTTACCGGAAGAAGAATGCATCAGCGAAAACCAATTGCGTTTATTTGATGTGGAAGAAGATTTCGAAAATTACGAAATAAGCGAAAAGGAAGATTAGACGAATTTGCCATTATGCTGACAAAATGTCGCAAATGAATCCGTGGCAAATAATTTGTAATGCCATAATGCGTTTACATTTGATTAAAAATGAAATGTTGTGGGTCAGAAATCGGAAAAAATGACTGATGACTCCTATCATTCTATTTTGTATTTCAGAAGGCAAACAAAGAATCTAGTATGTATTGATGACTTTAAATAAAGAATTATGTTGAAGAGCAAAGACAAAAAGCATGACAAAAAACAAACAGAAGGCGCAGACCAAACAGCGGAAACCCCTGTAAACGCAGAAGTGCCTACAGATGACACGGACAAAGACAAAATTATTGTGGAACAAAAAGCAAGAATAGACGAACTCAATGACAAATTCCTGAGGCTATTTGCCGAATTTGATAATTATCGCAAGCGTACTTCTAAAGAACGCCTCGAGTTGTGCAAGACGGCTTCATCGGATGTAATCATCTCTATGTTGCCTGTTTTGGATGATTTTGAACGCGCTTTGGATGCAATACCAAATGATGAAGCGAATAAAGTCGTGAAAGATGGCATTGTGTTGATTTATAATAAATATAAAGCAGTGTTGACCAAAGAAGGTTTGGAGGAAATGATATCAAAAGGCGAGGTGTTTAATGCTGATATACATGAAGCCATTGCCAATGTTGCCGCACCTAGCGAAGATATGAAAGGCAAGATTATTGACCAAGTGGAAAAAGGATATTACTTAAATGGTACCATCCTCCGTTTTGCTAAAGTTGTTGTGGCAAACTAAATTATAACTTAAGAACTAAAACAAATGACCAAACGTGATTACTACGAAATATTAGGCGTTTCTAAAGGGGCAGAAGAAGCAGAGATAAAGAAAGCCTATCGTCAGTTAGCATTAAAATACCATCCGGATAAGAACCCCGGCGACCATGCTTCTGAAGAG
>CAIOJS010000172.1 GCA_903858655.1 uncultured bacterium
AAAAAGAACGAAAAACTACCTGCTAATCCGAATGTGCCAACGGCTTTGCCCTTAAACGCGGCGCCGAGGGCTTCACAACAGTCTTCAATTAAAATCAGGTTGTATTTTTGGCAGATAGAAAGAACACGATCCATATCGCAGGGATTGCCCATAAGATGAACAAGTGAAATTGCTCGCGTATTTGAACCGATTTTTGCCTCAAGATCATTTAAATCCATATTGAGAGAATTTGGGTCAGTATCGACAAATCGCACTTTCAGTCCCGCCATCATGGGCGACCAGATTTGCGTAGGCCATGTGACAGACGGCACGAGAATTTCGTCACCCGGATTCAATGATTTATTTGTGGGGTTTACTAATGCGAAGGCAATCAGAAGATCGGCGGATGAACCACTATTAACCATAATTGCTTCTGAGCAGCCAATTTCGTGTGCGAATTGCCGTTCAAATTCAATGGTCTTTTCCCACATGGTTGTTCGAAAAGAACATAACGAGTCAATTGCAGCCAATATTTCCTCTAAGTCATATGTGGCCATGCTGAGAGGATACCAGTATTTTTGCGTTTTATAACTATTAATCCGCGACGATTCCTGCATTAAAGCCTGAACGGGTTCACGTAACTGATAAGTGTATTTTAAGTTCATGGGTATACTCATCCTTTGTATTGAGGATAGATTGATTCAAAATCTTTCACAACGGATCTGATGCCTGTTTCTAAATCAATTTTATACTGCCAGCCGAGTTTATTTAATTTATTAACCTCCAATAATTTTTGTGGCATTCCGTCGGGTTTAGTTATATCCCAATCCAGCCTGCCGTTATATTCCACAATATTTGCAATTGTTTCAGCCAGCTCGCGAATGGTCAGATCATAACCGGAACCTACATTAATGATCTCTGGTGAATCATAATTGTGTAATAAAAATAGACATGCATCAGCCAAATCATCCACATGTAATAATTCTCTACGGGCGTTTCCTGTACCCCATAGAGTCACTATTGGAGAATCATTCCACTTAGCTTCTATAAAACGCCTCACCAAGGCAGATACAACATGTGAGCGCTCAAATTCAAAATGGTCGCCTGGTCCATATACATTGCAAGGTATCGGGCAAATCACATTAAGAGCATATTGTTGACGAAGTGCCTGAGCAAGGCGAATGCCTGCAATTTTGGCAATTGCATAAGACTCATTCGTAGGCTCAACCGGGCCATGCATGTAACAAACCTCGCTCATTGGCTGCTGCGCTTCACGGGGGTAGCAACAAGAACTTGCAAGGAAGATCGTCTTAGTAACCTTGAATTCATGGCATGCCAATAAAACATTATTTTGAATTTCTAAATTGTTTATCAAAAATTCGACTGGCTCATCCATGTTTGCTGCAATGCCACCTACTTTTGCCGCAGCAAGGATGACATACTCAGGTTTCTCGCTGTCAAAGAAATCCCAGACATCTTTCCTGGACGTCAAATCCAATTCAGCTCTTGTTCTTACAACGATGTTGGTAAAACCATTGCCGATGAAGTGCCGCAAAATAGCGGCGCCAACTAAACCACGATGACCGGCAATATATATTTTCGATTTCTTTGATTGTTTAGGCATTTTTAGTTCTCCAAATGCTATAATGAGGCAGTCCCGAGTCTATGTTTCCATGAAGCAAAAATTTCACAAAATATATCATCCAAGTTTTTGGTAATATTCCAGTCGGGATAATGAGACTTCATTTTAGAAAGATTGCTTATATAACAGATATGGTCACCTTCTCTGTTATTCTCTGAATACTCATAGTTCATCTTGATGCCTGATATGCTTTCTATTTTTGCAAAAGCTTCCAAGATGGATATTGAATTGCCTCTTCCTCCACCTATGTTGTAAACTTCGGCAATTCTGGGATTTGCAAAAAACTGCCGGATAAATTGGGCGACGTCGTACGAGTGTATGTTGTCGCGTACCTGTTTTCCCTTGTAACCATAAACGCTGTATTTTGTCTTTTCAAGGTTGCATTTTATCAGGTAACTCAAGAACCCGTGTAATTCAACACCCGAATGTGAAGGTCCCGTTAAACAACCGCCCCGCAAACAGCAGGAATATATACCAAAATATCGTCCGTATTCCTGAACAACGATATCCGCCGCCACTTTGGAAGCGCCGAACAGGGAATGCTTTGATTGATCAATGGTGAAACTTTCATCAATGCCGTCGGCAAAATGCGGATCATCGTAATCCCAACGGCTTTCCATTTCCCGTAATTTAATCCTGTTGGGGGCATCACCATAGACTTTGTTGGTTGACATATGAACAAAGACGGCATCGGGTGTATGACGGCGCACAGCCTCCAGAAGATTAAGCGTTCCTACCGCGT
>CAIOJS010000173.1 GCA_903858655.1 uncultured bacterium
TCCTTTTCAAATGTTGTCTGCGGAAAAGCAGCAAACAAAGAGCCATAGGCATCTTTGGCGTTGTTGAGTCTCTCATTCTTCTTGGTTTCGATGCTATTCATGGCATAATAATAATTCGAAACAAGGATATAAAAATAGGCTTCTTCTTTATATTTTGTATCAGGAAAATCTTTCAACAAATTCTTAAAAGCGATGGAAGCCGATTGATAGTTTTCTATCTTATAATACAGCTTTGCCGTTTCATAAGACTTCCGTTCAAGCTTACCCCGAAGCTCATCTATAATTTCGTTGCATTTTTGAACACGTATGCTTTTCGGATAGGCATTAATAAATAGTTGAAACTGCTTAATAGCATCCACCGAAATCGTTTGATCTAGACTATACTTCGGAGAATACATATACTGGCAATAGGCAGACATATATTGACATTCTTCCGCATACTTGCTTGTGGGAAACGTGGATTCGAATTTTGTAAAATAATATCCGGCTTGCAGAAAATCACCTTCGCCAAAATAACAATAGGCAAAGTAATAATTGATTCTCTCGGAAGTATCTGTTCCTCTGTAATAAATCAATAATTCATCAAACAAGGTCATGGCACGATGAAAGTCATCTTTCTCGTATAAAGCCACAGCAGTTGCATACTTTTGATTGATATTCGTACCTTTTAGAACTTTGCGATATTCGCTGCAAGAATACATCAAAATCCCTGATAACAGGGCTAAAATAACTACTATGACTCGGGTATTTTTAAACATGTTGCAAAATTAGTGTTTTTTTGAATATAAATAACTGTTTTCAATAAATATTATTGCTCAGAAGCCATTCTTGAAGCATAAATATACATTTCTTTTTCAGCGAAAAATTAGTAATCCATGTAATCTTGAAACACACATTGCATGTAGGATTTAGCCTGTTTTTGCAAAACAGATTCCGTGATGTTTGTGGTTGAATCAATTCGCAACAAGCCTGTAGTGTTGCTGTGAGCATCAAACACATAAGCTGCTCCAGGTTTTACCAATCCAAAAGCATTGTAATAATCGTAGAAAGCAAATTGAGGACAATTGGGTTGCAACAAATCCTTACTCCATTCGAACTCATCATGCTTCAATCCCATTTGTCCGAGAAGCGTAGCAGCCAAATCCACCTGCGAACCAATATTCTCTATCTTCTTTCCTTTAAACTCATCTTTGATAACATTCCCCACCAACAAGAAAACTATTTTATGATATTCGGGCGAACAAAAATCATAATTGGGATAGGAACTATGTCCGTGGTCGGAAATCAAAATAAAGAGGGTGTTGTCATACCATGTTTGTTTCTGCGCTTCGGCAAAAAAGTTACGCAGACAATTGTCTGAATAATAGGCAGCGTTCACATACGCTTTCTCATATTCGGGCCAATGTATCTTTTCTTTCATATCAAAATCATAGGGTGAATGTGTGCTCATGGTGAATATGGATGAAAAGAAAGGCTGCTTTTGCTTACTGAGCTCGTTCATGAAATACGGGAAGGTGTATTCATCATGAATCCCAAGCTTACCATGAGGCAGCGAGGATGGGAAATCATTGCCCTCAACGATTTTGTCCATTTCGTTAAAAGACAAATAGCTTTTAATATTTCCATAAATAAGTTGCCCACCAAAATAATAAGATGAGTAATATCCCTGGGCTTTTATTCTTTTATTCAAGCTGGGCAGTTTGCTGTATTTCTCAGGGTCCTGTGCTATAGTGGTGATGGTTTGAGCGGGAAAGCCACTAAAAATAGCTGCCATCCCTTCTTGCGAACGCGTTCCACTGGAATAAATATTTGTGAACGACACGCCACTTTTCTCCAATTCATGAATGAATGGGGTGATTTCTTTTTCCCCTTGGCTTTCTACGAGTGATGCCGACCACCCCTCTAGAATAAACATTACGATGTTTGGGCGTTGGGTTTTTAATATAAGCATGGTACTATCATTCTTCACATTGAAGAGTTCTTTCACAGTTCTCTTTGCTTCGTTCAAATCATAATACTGATAGGGGTTTTTACCTAGCAATTCGTAATTCTGCTGAATACTGCTCATGATGTTCCATCCCGAATTCACCGAAGTGAGGTTCAAAATGTCATACTTAGAAAAATACGATTGGCTTTGGTTGATTGGAATTTGATGAAACCCTCCACGTATCCCCAGAAATAATAGACAAGGAGTCAAGATAAAGAAAATTGCTGCAAACAAGTAGTTTCGCTTGCGAATAACAATTTTATCAAAGACAAATCGAAGATATAGCCAAAAATATCCTACCACCTGTATCACAAAAAACAAAGAAAACACAATGAGTTGCCAAGTTTGTGCGGTGGATACTATCTCGGAAGGATGTAAAACATATAACAAGGCTTTGTAATGCAATTTGGTTTTCCA
>CAIOJS010000174.1 GCA_903858655.1 uncultured bacterium
CACTGTGTCCACATCGCTCTTAAATATAGTGCGCGCAATCAGATAGCACTCTTCTGCCGATGTACTTTCGATAGTAAGTGCTACGGAATAGGATTCGTAGCCGAAACGTTCTTCGAAAATGATAAAATTACCTTTATAGACGAAAAACTCTAATGTGTCAGCTTCGGCGATATCCCTATCATTGTGGCGATAGGTGTGTTTGTTGCCACTTCGACTAAAATTCGCTTCGGCATAAGCTTTTAATGAATGATGTTGCAAGGAAGGCGCCGGCATATTGCTCAAAAAACCATCGAAAACATAGCCTGTGAAATCGGCAAAATTTACTTTTACCCAACTCCCATGGATGCCTTCGGTGGTATAAGCAAGATTGCCTTCGGATGCGCCCCATGGTTTTGCACATACTGTTACCCATCCGCCATAAGGAACTTTCCCTATAACAGTATTGCCGCCAGGTTCGGTACGTATTTTTAAGCCCGACACAGCCAAGCAGTTTAAAGTGTCGCCGGAATCATAGCCCGTAATGGCAGAGAGTTTGAACGGCAGGAGCAGGATGACGAGGAGTAGGAGTTTTATTTTCATGGGTAGGAGGGAGTTTGGTTTATTCAATAATTTAAAGGTTTTATATTAGAAGCCACCATGTTGAAAGCAGCAGCAATTTCCGTTGGTGGTCATTCGTTTGCAGCGTGCGCCTTTTTTGGTGATGCCTACACATTGCGTTGTTAATGATGCTGTGGCACTTCCTGCTTTGATTTTTGCGCTGCCGGTTTTAATGCTTTCCCATGTCCAACAACTTTTACATAAGGTGCTTTCAATCGTTTTTTCTTGCGCATCGGGTAGGGCAGGGAAGAAGTCGAGTCCGGTGAGTTTTTCCACACTATCAATCGTCACCGCGAAGTTCGACAGGGAATTGCTAGAAGCTTGGTTGGGCAGAATGAAGCCAATACCGTTTATACCCGGCTCAGTATAATCCAATATCACTTTAAAGAAATAGTTCGGGATAGCAATTTGATGTGTGCCAATGGTAGGCAAATTCCCGGAGAGGACAGGACCTGTCACCACATAGATAGCCTTGTAATCATACGCCCAAGTGCGCACCAATTCTTCAAGTTTTTTCCAGATGCCGCGATTGAATTCGGGGCGCTGCGGACTTACGTTGCTATAGTAGAACGATTCTTTCATCGTGAGGGCTGACCAACCCATGTCGGCGGCGGGCGCCAGATGTCCTTTGTCGAAGTGAGAGTTTTTGTAGTCTTGGTCGGAGGCAGAAACGGAGGTCACATAGGGGTCGGCTACAAATTTAGTGGCACGTTCATATACGTTGTTGGTTTCTTCTTTGGTCAATTCATACGCCACCCAATTTGCTTCGTGATACTTGGCATTGTAGGATAGGGTGTAAGCCGTGTGGGTAATAATATTTTCGCCTGCCACCATTTTCGGAAGTTCCAATTTGTTGATGGCGACGGGCTTGATGGTGTCAAGGGGGGCGCTTCCTGTCAGGGTGAGCGGCGTGGCTTGTGTATTGGACACCAATGCGGATGGGGTGCTGGTGGAGAGTTGTCCGCAGCTCATCAACAATAATAGGAGAAGTATCAGGGGGGATATGAGAATGATTTTTTTTAAACGTTTCATCAATTCAATTTTGCTTGACCAACGAGGCTCACACATCGTCAATCCAAATTATACTACAAAACTACGAAATATTCCGTTACCTTTCATATTTATTCCAATACGAGCTATTTTTTTAGGTAATTATAACAATCAAGTTCTACTTATAAGAACTCGATTACGTCCTCATCTTTCCTTTATATAGCTTCGCCTTTCCAAATCGCCACCCCATCCGAAAGCCTATTTGACCTGACATAGAAAAATTGCCGCCTTTATACATTTGTGGTGGGTCATAATATTCGGTAGGTGACCCTTCGTACACATACGTTCTATAAATAGTTCGGCTAACTTTTCCTCCTCTATACATAATACCAATAGAGATAAAGGCATCGAACACAAACTTCTTTATCTGAGGCGTCTGCACGCCGAATATAGCGTTGAGCTGAGCAGAAGCACTCCGTTCACTTTGGAATGCATGAGATATTCTTCTATAATCATCACTTCCGTTTTCATTTACAAAAATCCATCTATCATCATAATAATAATATCGAAAGCAGAGCTGCGGACCCACATACAGATGTTTCTTCTTCGATAGGAAAAACTTCGGAATAGCTTCCAGAGTGAAACCTTTGCGGTTATAAAAGGAATGGTCGAATTTAAAATAGCTGTTAGACCACAATTTTCCTTCGCGCATGGCGGACAAAACAGTAGCAAAATCATATTGACTTCGGTTTTTGGCGTACAAAACTCCTACGCCAATATCCAAACAGAGATTTCTTTTGATAGGCAATTCAAAACTCAAGTTGATTTCGTTGGTGAGGTCGCGCACTATATTTGTTTTTATGCCATAATGCACAGGGCAGGTGTCGAGCGCTGCAAATATTTCGTTTCTTCGCTGTTCTTTCTTTTCAAGAATAGAGTCATATTGCTGAATGGTAATATTTGGAGCAAACGGCTTATTTGGTTGAGGATTTGAAATGGCTAACAGCCTGTCGGCATGCTTTTCATAATCTTCAAAAGACATGAATATAAATTCGCCCGTACTGTCGGGTACGACTGTAAAAGACGTTTTCGAGAAAGAAGGAAAAGGACCTGATTGCAACATTTTGGATAGCCCAATAATGTCGGAGGGATAAACCTTGAACGTATCAAGCATCAAAAAATCGGAATTCATGGCTTGAACAACTGATTTATGCTTGACATTATGCTTATCAACCCATTGAATTCTACCTTTTTTAATGTAAGCAAAATCGTGCTCGTTTGTTTTGCCTCTGCTCTTATAGGTAGTATTAAATACTAAGACCGTATCCCAATTATTCCAATTTTGGGCAAAAGAGAGATTACACATACCTGAAATGAACAGCAGACCGATTAGATACTTTTTCATATAAATACAATTTAGAAATAATGAACTTATTTTTAGTTTCAGGATTGCTCTGAACTGTTTATTTTGAGTCAATTAAATATTTCTTAAAATTACAAAACAAAATCCTCATCAAAGGTACAAAATACTTATGATATAAGGTACTTTTACACTCGTAATTATTTTATAAACAGTAATCAATAAAAAGTATCATGAAAGAGAAAGCAAAAAAGAAAGAAAAAGCAAAAACGAATGAAAGAGTTGAAATGAACGAAGAAGGCATCTTGATTTTCACGGGTAAGAATGATAAAGAGCTTGACCACCGCCACCTGGTGCATGTGGAAGCCGATGACCACACCATGTTTGTGAGCAGCAAATACAAGCCCGAAATAAGAAAGGTGTTCGTCCTCAGCCATCTGGAGAAGTTGCTCCCGGAGGATATGTATATGCGCACGCATAAAGCGCATCTGGTGAACTTAAGTTGTGTTATTCCTGATACAATGAAAGCGTATGGCAATAAAGGTTTGCTGGTTAATTTGAAATATACCAAGCGCCAAGCCATCGTTTCCGAGCGCAAAGTGAAGATTTTTCTTGAAAAGCTAGAAGCTTATAAACAAAGCAATTGCGAATGATGAAAAAAATCTTTGCGCGTTCACGAACAAAATCGCATGTCTAATGAGTGTTTTGAATTACTTTTGATTCGTGAAACTTTACTAGTGTTCTTTATTTGCTGAAAACTTCAAATGGATGAAATCTTGCCCGTGCTGGAAACTTTCCAGCGCAAGCA
>CAIOJS010000175.1 GCA_903858655.1 uncultured bacterium
TAACAGGTAAAAGGTAACAGAATGCTATAATACTGTATTGGTATAAAAACTTGGTAAACGTGATAAACTTTGTACAATTGGAACTTTTTTGCAGACATACTATTATAATTCCGTACATTTGTCAAAAATTTAATTTTTATAGTTATGAAAAAAATAATATTAATTCTATTGGTATTGCTTTCTCAGAGAGCTTTTTGTGTAATAGATACTTTGTGGGTAAATTCTAAGATTACGGATGTTACCGTGTTTTTTAGTGGTGCGCAGATTTCGCGTCAGGTGGATTTGAAGAGTTTGAAAGGCAAACATTTTTTGGTGGTTGATAATTTGCCCGGAGAGATAAATCCTGTAAGTATTCAGGTGAACAAAATTCCCAGTTCGGTTATATTGTCGGTGAAACACGAAAATATCATTCCGAATCTAAGCCGCAAAGATAAGGTGGAGATTGACATTCAGGCGAAAATTGATGAACAGGAGTTTATCATTAAGACCATCAAAAACAAGATGGTGGTTTTTGGTCAGGAAGAAAGCTTGCTGCTCAACAATCAGTTTTTGAAAAAGGGTGATGCAGGTTCTTCTATATCGGATATAAAAGAGGCTGCGGACTATTACCGTCTTCGCTTGAATGATATCAAGCAAGGGGAATTGAACTTGTCGAAAGATTTGGAAGCTGCCAACAAAAGGATACAGGAATTGTATGTGCAGATGAATGAGTTTACCTCAAAGAAAAACAAAACGCACAGCCGGATTATTATTGCTATTGATTGCGATAAGGATGTGAATGAATCTTTTGTGCTCAGCTATTTTATCAACAGTGCCGGCTGGACTCCCTTGTATGATTTCAGGGTGGACGATATCACGCAGCCATTAAGTATAGTTTATAATGCTAATATCTACCAATCGTCGGGTGAAGACTGGAATCAGGCAAAGCTAAAACTTTCGACCTCGAACCCCACGCTTAGTGGAAATAAACCTGATTTGTCGGCATGGAAATTGGGTAATGTCCGCACGTATCAGTCGGTTGCTACTGCCAAAGGAGCAGGCACTTTGAAAGGTAGAATACTTGATAAAGAATCAAACGAACCTATCCCTTTTGCCAATGTGCTTATTTATTCAGGGACAACGATGTTGACAGGTGTTACTTCTGATTTTGATGGCAATTACACTATTAAACCCATAGCATCGGGCTATTATGATATTAAGGTGTCGTATATAGGCTATACAGCGGTTACTGTGAATTCAGTGCGTATTCAGCCTGATATGATAACTTTTCAGGATATTCCCATGCGGGCAAGTTCGATAAATCTTGAGTCGGTTGAAGTTACAGAATATAAAGTTCCGCTTATTTTGCAGGATGCAACAACTTCTGGCTCTACAATTAGTGGTGAAGAAATCAGAAAAATGCCTGGAAGGAATAAAAATAACGGTGTTTACGAATTAAATGGAATCGTTAAAGATGATAATGATGTGATTAATGCAGGTACTTCTGCAAGTTTTGGGGATTACAGAGGGTCGAGAGAGGAAAGCAAAGTTGCGTATATTGACGGTGCGAAGGTAAAGGGGGTTGAGACAGCCAATTTTATTTCCAATTCTTTAAAAACCAATGTCACTAATTTGGAATATACCATAGATATTCCTTACACCATTCCTTCGGATGGCAGGGATTATTCCATAAAAATTAAAGAGGTGAGTGTTCCGGTGAATTATATTTACCATGCTGTTCCTAAGATGGATAATAATGTGTTTTTGTCGGCACAGATTGTGGATTGGACGAGTTTGAATTTGTTGTCGGGCAATGCCAGTCTTTATTATCAGGGAACTTTCACCGGTGAATCGTTTTTAAACACCGATTTGGCAAGCGACACCCTAAATGTTTCTTTAGGCAGAGACCGCAATATCATCATCACTCGTGAAGGCAATAAAATAATGAAAGATAAGATTTTGATAGGTAATAATATTAAAGAAACCATCGGCTGGGACATTACAGTGAAAAACAATAAAGCAAGCAATATCCATATCATTATCGAAGACCAGTTTCCTGTTTCTGAAAAGAAATCAATTGAGGTGCAGCCATTGGATTATAATTTAGCCAAGCTCGATGAAAAAACCGGGAAACTCACTTGGGATATTATGTTGAATGCCAATGAAAGAAAAGTGATGAGTTTCAAATATTCTGTGAAGTATCCGAGGGATTTTAATTTTGTAGCGGAATAAGGGGGAGTCCTAAAGTGCCTAAAGTGCATTAAAGTGCCTAAAGTGCGCTAAAGTTAGACTATGAAATGACAATATGTGTTTACTATTTGACAAGTTAACCTTTAACCAATTGACAACTAATGACCATCAATGACATTCAATGACCATTAATAACTTTTCCTAAACCTCATGCCTCGTGCCACATCTAGGACACATAATTTCGTTGCTTGAATAGTTGGCGGGTACTTTCAGTTTCATGCCGCAATCGCAATTGATGAAGGCATAATTATCTACTTTCATCATAATATCATTGGAACTACGGGCAGTGGTTTTGTTGTCCTTTACTTCGAAGGCAATGCCCATGCGGATGCCGATATCTTCGGCTTTTTTCAACTCCCCACCGGGTATAATCTTAGAAGCATTTCCCTTCACCTGACTGTAGGCACTTTGATAATTCGCCAAGCCTGCTCCGCCTGCCATAGCGCGCAAAATGCGGATACGTTCGGATATAGGGGGGTGGGTGCTCGACAAATCAGACATCTTCATGCCTTTTTTCTTCATGGGATTGCAGATATACATGGGTGCTGTCACTTTGTTTGCCATGGGCATATCAATGTTGGAGTTGGAAATCTTTTCTAATGCTGATGCCAATCCTTCGGGATAGCGCGTGAGGCGCACTGCACTGGCATCTGCTAAATATTCGCGCTTACGCGAAATGGAAAAATAGAGCAATTGTGCCAAGATAGGGGCGAGGATGGCAAACACCAAGGCAATAACCATGATGATAGCTTGTGCTTGTCCGCCTCCATCTTTGCTTCTACTGCCGCCACTGCCCCCGCCAAATATCATACTGCGTAAAAATATTTCAGAGATGATAACGATGCTACCGAGCATCACACCTGCAATGGTCATAAACTTCACGTCGCGGTTGATGACATGCGACATTTCGTGAGCCATCACGCCTTGCAATTCGTCGCGATTCAAACGTGCCAATAAGCCTGCTGTTACAGCCACTGCTGCATTATCAGGGCTCATACCTGTGGCAAAAGCATTGGGGGCGTCTGTGTTAATGATATACACCTTGGGCATTTTGCTCATGCCGGCAGCGATGCGCATTTCGTCCACCACGTTGAACAACTGTGGATGCACATCTTGAGTAACCTCTTTGGCATTGCTTGCCGACAGCATGATGGCACTGCCCGATGTTACCGCCACCAACGACAGAATAAACCATACCAACAAAGCAATGATAATACCTGTAATGGCGCCTCCACCCGTGTGTTTATGGTCGAAAACCATTCCAAAAACAAAGCCAAGTCCAATCAAGATGATGCCCATCACCACGAAAAGCATCACCGATCGGCGTTGATTGGCTTTAATGAGTTCCCACATAATTTGCTTGTTTTAGCTTAAGAAAAACTTACTTTTGGCACTTCTTTTTCTGCTTGATCTTGTATTTCGAAGAATACTTCATCAGCAAAATTAAACATACCTGCAATGATGTTTGAAGGAAACACCTGCTTTTTGTTGTTATAGAACAATACCTGGTCATTGTAGGATTGACGCGAATAGGAAATTTTGTTTTCCGTTGATGTCAACTCTTCTTGCAATGCCAAGAAATTCTGGTTGGCTTTCAGTTCAGGATACGCTTCCACTGCCACTTGCAGTCTGCCCATCATGCCGCTCAACACACCTTCTGCTTGTCCTTTTTCAGCCACAGTAGTAGCGTTCATAGCATTGCTGCGCGCTTGTGTGATGGCCTCGAAGGTCTGACGTTCGTGACCCATATAGCCTTTCACGGTTTCAATCAAGTTGGGAATCAAATCGTGACGACGTTTGAGTTGTACATCTATTTGTGCCCAAGCGTTTTTTACTTGATTCCGTAATGTAATTAGGGAGTTGTAGATGCCAATGACCATAAAGATCAATAAAACAATAACTCCTAAAATAACCAATAATGCAATTCCTAATGTACTCATAGTTTTTTCTCCTTATTTTTAATTTTTAATTTTTATTTTTTAATTTGTATGCGAACATATCGTTCAATAATTGTATCACTTTGTTCTGTTTGTCAACGCTGCCTAGTTCAACCACATCGTGTAGTTCACCTTCGTCGAACCAGATGCCATGGTCTTTTTTGCATTTGTCTATCAACACTTTCTTGTCACCTTCACCTACCCATACTTTGTGCATCTTTCTTGAGCACTTGGGGCAACGACGGGGTTTTTCGGGATTATTGCGGTCCAGGCTAAAGGAGTCGAGCAGTTGTTTTTTCGCTTGAGTATTTTCGAGCAACAACTCCAATTCGCCCGCATCGAGCCATATACCATCACATCCCTGACAGTAATCAATCTCTATTTGCTGAAGTTCCAGCACCAGCATTGATTTTTTGCACACTGGACAGTTCATACTTTACTTTTTAGTTATTATCTGTTTTTAAAAGAAACATCAAAAGTACGCAAAATTATAATTCGATGTATAACTTTCGTTTTATTTTTTTATTTCGAAGCATTATGCAAATTTAATGACAATGTGCGACTGACTGCCATTTCGTCAGAAAACATGACAAAAATGATAGTGAATAGCAGAAATGCAAAAAAAAGTTTTGTCACAATTTGAAATAGTTGTACGTTTGAAAAAAATATTTCTATGTACTCAGAAAAGGATTTAGCGCAAATAAATAACAAAGGCATTTCAATGGCATTGATTGAAGAGCAGATTGCCAATTTTAGAAATGGTTTTCCTTATGTGAAACTTGATGCCCCTGCCACTTTAATTTTTGGCATGAAGAAGTTTGATGCCCAAACCATTCAAGAATTGGCGGATTTTTATCTTCGTAACCTGAATACTATAAGAACACTGAAATTTGTTCCTGCTTCGGGTGCTGCTACACGCATGTTCAGCCATTTGTTTTCCTTCAGAAACGAATATGCTGCCACTGATGAACAAATCGCTCAAGTAGAAGGCGAAACTAATTTTAATTCTGTTGGATATTTCTTTAAAAATATTCAACAATTTGCCTTTTTTAATGAGTTGAAGACTTGTATGTCAGAAAATGGAAAAGACATTAATGCTTGCCTTGAGCAACACGATTATAATACGATACTCGATTTCTTACTTTACGAACCAGGCTTGAATTACTCAGCACTACCAAAAGCCTTGTTGAAATTTCATAACGACGAAATACATCCTAGAACTGCTGTGGAAGAACATTTGGTGGAAGGTGCCAATTATTGTACGGATAACAGTGGTAATGTGGATATACATTTCACTCTTTCTCCGGAACATATTGGAAAATTTGAAACTTTGCTGAAGGAAGTTTCGACTCATTACGAAGAATCCTTTAAGGTCAAGTTTCGCATCACACATTCCATTCAGAATGCCTCCACTGATACTATCGCTGTGGATGAAAACAACGAGCCTTTCCGCAATGCCGATGGCTCTTTGCTTTTCAGACCGGGTGGTCATGGAGCTTTGATCAATAATCTGAATAATATTGTTGCCGATATTGTTTTTATCAAGAACATTGATAACATAGTTCCCGACAGATTGAAGCCAGAAACCAATCTATATAAAATGGCGCTTGCAGGATGTTTGCTTACGATTCGAAACAGCGTTTATGAGTATCTCAAACTCCTTGAGAAATCTGACCTATCGGAGAAAATCCTAAATCAGATAATTTCTTTTACCAAAGATGAGCTGATGTGCACTTTTGCTGAGGATTTTTTTACAGCCGATAAATCGGAAAAGATTCGACAATTATTTGCCCTACTAAATCGTCCGATTCGTGTATGCGGCATGGTGAAAAACGAAGGGGAACCCGGAGGTGGACCTTTCGTGGTAAGAGATAATAATGGAAACTTCTCTTTACAGATTATCGAGTCCTCTCAAGTAGATGTTCAAGATGAGAGTCAGCGAAAGGTTATGAGTAAGGCTACTCATTTCAACCCTGTTGATTTGGTGTGTTGTTTTATAGATTATAAAGGAAGAAAATTTAACCTCAATGATTTTGTGGATGCATCCACAGGATTTATTTCGCTTAAAAGCAAAGATGGGAAACCTCTTAAAGCTCAAGAATTGCCTGGTTTATGGAATGGGGCTATGGCAAAGTGGAATACGATCTTTGTAGAAGTACCTATTATTACTTTCAATCCTGTCAAAACAGTCAACGATTTACTGCGCAAGGAACATTTATAGTTTTATAATCTTTTTGATACTTCGTTTCTCTTGCTGTGTAATTATCAGTAAATAATTTCCAGCAGGATAGGGTCTCATATCCATTTCAAATGGATTCAAACCCACATATAACTCGATTGTTTTTTCAAGGAGCTGATTGGAATTATTATCATAGAGCGCAAAGCTTGCCTTTTCATTGTTTTTAGAATCAATAATAATATGAATAATCGTATTCGTTGGGTTGGGATACCCTTCAATGTAGTTGTTATCTTTAGGAGGGTATTGCTCGGTATTTACTGAGGGTTTTATTATCAAAGAATCTTGCGTAATATTTTCGTTCGATGTTAGCGCAGCATCCTCATTAATAATAATGGTATCTTTCAAGGTCCTGGTTTCGTACTCATATTTTGGTGAATCGGTTAATGCAGGCATACTATCTAAAATGGGTAGCTCCTTTTTTAATTTCAAATTCACTAAGTAACGGCACGTTTTGTCATATTCCCAAGAACCCCGCGGTTCTGTTATGGAAAAATCTTGATACTGTAGCATAAAATTAGTATCTTTTGGCAAGTAATTTTCTGAACTATTATCCTTTGCTTGAAGTGAAAGTATTTTATCAAATGCCCAATAAAAGGTGTTTATTTCAAAGTTGCCAAGTTTATCAGTCACTACTTCATCTACGGTGTATTCTGTGTTTTTTATTGAAACTTTAATCCCTGCTATAGGTTTAGTGTTTTCAAAGTCGCATATATTGCCTTTGAGTTTGTAATAATTTTGAGGAACACCGTATTGTGCAATCACGTTTGATGAAAATCCAAAGAGCAAGGTTAGCAATGAAGCAACTACCTTTAATAATTTACTATTAATTTTTTTCATAATGTTTAAATTTCAAGTTTAGATTGTGTATTTTTGCAAAAGTTTAATTTTGTAAGAAAATATTATATATATGGAACTTGAGAATATTGACAAATCAATTATAGCAAAGGCACAACAATGGCTTGGCGAAAACTTTGATGAACAGACCCGTCAACAAGTGAAACAATTGATGGATGAAAATCCTGAAGAACTTTTTGAATCGTTTTATACTGATTTGGAGTTTGGTACGGGTGGCTTACGGGGCATTATGGGTGTCGGAAGCAATCGCATGAATAAATATACGGTGGGTATGGCAACTCAAGGCTTGGCGAATTATCTGCATCTGATGTTTCCAAATGTAAGTAAAATAAAAGTTGCTATTGCCTACGACTCTCGGAACAATAGTAAATATTTTGCTCAGATTACAGCAGAAATTCTCTCGGCTAACAACTGCAAAGTCTTTTTGTTTGAAGAGCTTCGTCCTACACCGGAACTCTCTTTTGCCATACGTCATCTTGGATGCCAAAGTGGTATTGTCATTACGGCATCACATAATCCAAAAGAGTACAATGGCTATAAAGTCTATTGGGATGATGGCGGGCAGTTGGTTGCTCCTCATGATGATAACGTTATTGTTGAGGTGCGTAAGATTACAGCTATTGACATGATTCGTTTTTCGGCTAAGCCTGAAAATATAATAAGTATAGGCGAAGAAGTTGATTCGGCTTATCTTGCGGAAGTTAAAAAGCTGTCTTTCATTCCTGAAATCATTCATAAACATAAAGATATTAGTATTGTTTACACGGCTTTGCATGGCACAGGAATCACCCTCGTTCCCATTGCATTAAAACAATATGGTTTCGAAAATATCCATTTGGTTGACGAACAAGCAATTCCTGATGGCAATTTTCCAACAATAAAATCTCCAAATCCTGAAGAAAAGGCAGCTTTAGCTATGGCTATTGAGAAAGCAAAGTTGGTTAATGCGGAATTGGTGTTGGCTACAGATCCTGATGCCGACAGAGTAGGCGTTGCGATTAAGGATGATTTGGGTGAATACATATTATTAAATGGCAATCAAACTGCATCCTTATTAATTTATTACCTTATCAATCAATGGAAAAAAACGGGTAAGCTACTTGGGAAAGAATATATTGTAAAAACAATTGTTACAAGTGAGTTATTAGCAGAAATTGCAAATAAATTTGGGGTTGAATATTTTGATGTGCTCACAGGTTTCAAATACATTGCAGAAATAATCAACCGCTTTGAAGGGCAAAAGACTTTTATTGGTGGTGGTGAGGAAAGCTATGGCTATCTGGTAGGCGACTTTGTTAGAGATAAAGACGCTGTGATTTCTTGTTGTATGATTGCTGAAACTGCAGTTTATGCCAAGGAGCAAGGCATTTCCTTATATGCTTTGCTTTTGGAAATATATAAAGAGTATGGCATGTATTATGAAAGCTTACTGTCCATCACCAAGAAAGGAAAATCCGGTGCCGATGAAATCAAGCAAATGATGAATAATTTCAGGACGAATCCTCCAAAAGCAATAAACAACTCCATAGTTATTGCTATCATGGACTATAAACTTCAAAGAAATATCAATACTGTGAATGGTAATGTTGCTAACATCGAATTGCCAAAATCCGATGTTTTGCAGTTTTTTACTGCTGATGGAAGCAAAATCACTATACGTCCATCAGGAACGGAACCTAAAATCAAGTTTTATTTTGGGATAAAAACTCATTTAAAAGACGTTTCTGAATTTAAACAAATCGCAAGTGTTTGCAAACAAAAAATAGATGCCATTATTGAAGATTTGGCATTATTGCAATAATTTGGACTTCATGTATTGAATAATAGACTATCTTTGCAAAAAAAATATTTTTATTATTATTATTA
>CAIOJS010000176.1 GCA_903858655.1 uncultured bacterium
ACAAGATTACGAATCTCGCCTATATGATTCGACCAATTGAACTCAAACCCACTGGATATTCGATAGGCACTCCCTACTTCCATTTCGTTTACAACTATCCTCTCTCCCACATCGGTAAAAACCGACTTTGAAAAATAAGTATAAAAAAATTTTGTCAGTACAAAAAATAGTCATTTATTTGCATAACGAAATAAATTTATATTTTTAAAAGATTTTATGACAGAAACACCAATAAACTACGAAGTTGTGAAAAGGAGCATTGCCGAAAGTAACATACAAAATATCGGCAAAGCAACGATTCGTGAAATAAAAAAGCTAATCAATGCCATCGAGAAGGAAACAGGCGACCGATTTATTCGCATGGAAATGGGCGTTCCGGGTTTGCCGGCGACCAAATATGGCGTTGAAGCCGAAATCCAAGCACTGCAAAATGGTTGTGCTTCCATTTATCCGGAAATTGATGGTTTGCCTATTCTCAAAACGGAAATGACTCGTTTCGTCAAACTTTTTCTCGATATAGAAGTTTTTCCAGAAGATTGTCTTCCTACGGTGGGTTCTATGCAAGGCGGATATGCAGCTTTCATGACGGTCAATCGCATGTATAAAGAAAAAGATACCACCCTCTTTCTCGACCCATGTTTTCCTGTCCACAAACAGCAGCACAACATCATAGGAACCAAATTCGAAGCCTTTGATGTCTATGATTATCGCGGCGACAAACTTCGCGACAAACTAGAATCCTATCTTTCGAAAGGCAATATCGCCAGCATGATTTATTCCAACCCGAACAACCCTTCGTGGATTTGCTTTACCGATAAAGAATTGCGCATTATAGCCGACTTAGCCAACAAATACAATGTAGTGGTGATGGAAGACTTAGCTTACTTTGGTATGGATTTCCGTAAAGACTATTCCAAACCGGGAGTTCCACCCTATCAACCCACCGTAGCAAAATACACCGACAATTACCTATTATTTATATCAAGTTCCAAAGCCTTTAGCTATGCAGGACAACGCATCGGCATGATGGTGATTTCTCCAAAATTGTTTCAAACACAAGCTCCCGACTTGAAACGCTTTTACGCTTCCGATCAGTTCGGGCGGGCGATGATATTCGGAACCATTTATTCTTTAAGTGCAGGAACCTCCCACAGTGCTCAATACGGACTTACCGCCATGTTGAAAGCTGCCAACGATGGAACTTTCAATTTTGTAGAAGATGTAAAGGAATATGGAGAAAAAGCTAAAATCATGAAAAAGATGTTCATTGATAACGGATTTAGCATAGTTTATGACATGGACGAAAACGAACCTTTGGCAGATGGATTCTATTTTACATTCTCTTATCCTAGCTTCACGGGCGAAGAATTACTCGAAAAATTAATTTATTATGGCATTAGTGCTATCTCATTGGCAATAACAGGCAGTAGCCGTATTGAGGGCATGAGAGCCTGTGTATCATTGGTTCACCGTGATCAATTCCCCGTTTTAGAACAACGCTTGAAAAAATTTCATGAACATCATTGTGCAATTTCTCAATAAAAATATATACTTTCGTAAACTTAAATTTAATTCTCAATTCATAAATCAATAATCTCAAATATAAACATGGCAAAAGTTAAAGGAGCAATAGTAATAAATATCGAACGATGCAAAGGCTGCGAAGTTTGTGTCGATGTGTGCCCCGAATCGGTTATCGCAATGAATAAAAATGTAAACACCAAAGGCTATCATTATGCGATGGTAACCAATGAAGACTGCACAGGCTGCACCAATTGCGCTGTAGTGTGTCCTGATGGTGTTATCACAGTTTATAGGGTTAAAGTCCCTACTGAAGTAGTATAAATTTATAAAAAATAAAGAGTAATGAAAGAACTTAGATTAATGAAAGGTAATGAAGCGTTAGCAGAAGCTGCGATTCGTGCCGGTGCTGATGGTTATTTCGGCTACCCCATTACTCCGCAATCAGAAATACTTGAATACTTGATGGCTGAAAAGCCTTATGAAACTACTGGTATGGTAGTTCTTCAAGCTGAGAGTGAAGTGGCTGCTATCAATATGGTATATGGTGGCGCTTCCTGCGGAAAAAAATGCTGGACTTCTTCTTCTAGTCCGGGAATCAGTTTAAAACAAGAAGGAATTTCATATATGGCTGGCTCCGAATTGCCGGGCATTATCGTCAATGTAGTTCGTGGTGGTCCTGGATTAGGAACCATTCAGCCTTCACAGGCAGACTATTTTCAAGCAACAAAAGGTGGTGGTCATGGCGATTATCGTTTACTGGTCTTGGCTCCTGCTTCAGTGCAGGAAATGGCAGACTTCATTCCACTGGGATTCGATTTAGCATTTAAATATCGCAACCCGGTGATGATACTCACCGACGGTGTGATTGGTCAGATGATGGAAAAAGTGGAACTTCCCGAGTTCACCCCACGTTGGACGGAAGAAGAAATCATTAAAATGTCGGGCGATTGGGCAACAACAGGTAAAACTCCCGACCGTGAACGTAACATAATTTCCTCCCTCATCCTTGATTCTGCTAAACAGGAGAAACATGTGAAGAAACTGGGACTAAAATACACAGCGATGGAAGCCGATGAAGTTCGTTATGAAAAATTTCAATGCGACGATGCAGAATATTTGTTCGTTGCTTTCGGTTCCACGGCTCGTATTTGTCAAAAATCAGTTGATATTGCCCGCGCAAGAGGCATTAAAGTGGGACTGCTTCGTCCCATCACCTTGTATCCTTTCCCAACCATACCTATACATGAATTATCCAATCAGGTGAAAGGCATGCTTGTTGTAGAAATGAACCTCGGTCAAATGGTCGAAGATGTTCGTTTGGCAGTGAATGGTAAAGTTCAGGTGGAACATTTTGGTCGTTGCGGTGGAATGATTCCAAACCCCGACGAAATTGTAAAAAATTTAGTATCTAAAATAATAGGAGGATAAATCATGGCAGTAATTACAAGAGAAGATATCATAAAACCAGAAAATCTGGTTTACAAAAGAACCTCACTGCTGGTTGACTGCGCATTGAGCTATTGTCCGGGATGCGGACATGGCACTGCACATCGCATGTTGATGGAGGTGATTGAAGAAATGGGCATACAATCCAAAACTATTGGTGTGGCTCCGGTAGGTTGTTCCGTGTTGGCTTATGAGTTTTTGGATATAGACGTGCAACAAGCAGCTCACGGACGTGCTCCCGCTTTAGCTACGGCTATCAAAAGACTCATGCCCGAAAAATACGTATTCACCTATCAAGGCGATGGAGATTTAGCTGCTATTGGTACCTGCGAAACTATTCATGCTTGCAACAGAGGAGAAAATTTCGTTATTATTTTTATCAATAATGGTATATATGGTATGACAGGTGGACAAATGGCTCCTACAACACTGCCTGGAATGAAAGCTTCAACATGTCCCTATGGTCGCGACACCGAAATTATGGGAAATCCTTTAAAGATTACCGAACTGGTGGCTACCTTACCCGGCACGTGTTACGTAACCCGTCAATCAGTTCACACACCAGGAAATGTGCGCAAGACTAAGAGAGCGCTTCGAAAAGCTTTCGAATATTCCTATGCTAAAAAAGGATTATCATTTGTCGAAATCGTTTCCAACTGCAACTCAGGATGGAAAATGACTCCCGTACAATCCAACAAATGGATGGAAGAAAACATGTTTCCTTTCTTTCCTTTAGGAGATATTAAAGTTCCTGCTGCTGAATAAATCTAAATTCTAAAATAAAAACCATGACAGAAGAAATAATCATAGCCGGTTTTGGAGGACAAGGTGTTTTATCCATGGGTAAAATCCTTGCTTACTCCGGTATAATGCAAAATAAAGAAGTCAGTTGGATGCCTTCCTACGGTCCCGAAATGCGCGGTGGAACGGCAAACGTGACGGTCATCGTCAGCGACGAACGCATCAGTTCGCCCGTATTGAACAAATACGACACCGCCATCATCCTCAACCAACAATCTATGGACAAATTCGAATGTTCAGTCAAAGCTGGTGGATATCTTATCTACGACGGCAATGGCATCACACGCCATCCAGACCGTAAAGACATCAACATCTATCGCATCGACGCTGCCGACGAAGCTTCCAAGATGGGGATGACAAAAGTATTCAACATGCTTGTGCTGGGTGGATACCTAAAACTCAAACCTATTGTTTCGGGCGAATTCATCCACAAAGGTCTAGAAAAATCCCTGCCCAAACGCCACCACGGCATGATACCCGAAAACGAAAAAGCAGTGGAAATCGGTAAAGATCTCATCTATCCGATTCATGTATTATAAACAATCAAACTCTAATAATGGCAAGCCCGAAGCATCGTTTCGGGCTTGTCTTTTTATATCAAATCCCATCTCAATATCATGAACCAACCCGACCAAGCCACCATCCTCCAAGCTGCCCAACGCATCCAACCCCACATCAACCGCACCCCCATCCTGACATCCGAAAGCCTCAACGCCATGTTCCACACCTCCATGTATTTCAAATGCGAGAACTTCCAAAAAGCCGGTGCATTCAAATCCCGCGGTGCCTGCAATGCCGTATTCTCCCTAACCGAAACCCAACTTCAGCAAGGCGTCGCCACCCATTCCTCCGGCAACCATGCCCAAGCATTAGCCCGTGCTGCCCGTCTGCGCAACACCAAAGCCCACATCGTCATGCCCTCCGACTCCTCTCGAGTCAAAGTCGAAGCCGTCCGTGCCTATGGCGGCATCATCACCTTTTGCGTCCCCACCCTCGAAGCCCGCGAATCAACCCTGCTCACCGTCATCCAAGCCACAGGCGCCCTCGAAATCCATCCCTACGACAACCTCCAAATCATTGCCGGACAAGCCACCGCCGCCCTCGAACTCATCGAAGACACCCCCCCGCTCCACATCATCCTTGCCCCCGTCGGCGGAGGCGGACTCCTGAGCGGCACCGCCCTCTCTGCCCACTATTTCTCCCCCCTAACCCAAGTCTGGGCTGCCGAACCCCAACAAGCCGACGACGCCTATCAATCGTTCACACAAAAAACTTTCATCCCATCCATCCAACCCAACACTATGGCTGATGGTTTGCGCACTTCCTTGGGAATCTACACCTTCCCAATTATTTTAGACCATGTGCAGCGCATCCTCACCGTCTCCGAAGCCGACATCATCCTCGCCATGAAACTCATCTGGGAACGCATGAAAATCATCGTCGAGCCCTCCTCTGCCGTCTGCCTCGCTGCCATCAAACAACATCCCGAACTCTTCACCAACAAAACCATCGGCATCATCCTCTCTGGCGGCAACGTTGATTTGGACGATTTGCCGTGGTAGGAAGAAGTACTTGGAGTGCCTAAAGTACTTAAAGTGCCTAAAGTACTTGGAGTGCCTAAAGTATTTAAAGTGCCTAAAGTACTTCGAGTAGTTAAAGTTGAAAGTTTATAGAGCATAATGGAAAAGGCTTGCCTCGATGTGGGGCAAGCCTTTTTTTTGATATTTCCGGCTGAGGTGGAGTCTAACGCCAAACGAGAAAGTTAACTGGTCAATTTGTTGGCTTAGTTGATTGAGGTGGAAAGTCAATAGTCGGGTTGTCGGGAGAAAAAGACGCAATGCCTGATTAGAAAAATGGGAAGCCTAATTGTAATTTCGACTACCTAATTTATAATTTCGAGGTGTAAGAATAAAAAGTCGGGGAGGCGGATTGAAAAGTTGAGAAGACGGGAGAGAAAGTTGCGGATAAAATTTATAATTCGCGATAGTGGACTGACAAGTTGTCATAGTGGGATGAAAAGTTGACATAGTGGATTAAAAAGTAGCGGTAGTTGGGAAGAAAGTAGCGTTAGTGGAATAGTAAGAACCGTTTGTCCTTTTGTAAGAGCCGTATAAATTTTATGGGAAGCCTTAGTGGATTAAAAAGAAGAGGAAGTGACCTGACAAGTTGGCATAGTGGGGAAGAAAGTTGAGCGAGTTGGGAAGCAAGTTGCGTGAGTGGGGAAGAAAGTCGAGTGAGTTGGAGAGAAAGTTTGGTGAATGGGAAAGAAAGTCGGGGAAGTGGACAGGGTTTTTATTTACCACAATAGACACAATAGGGCACAGTAGATTTTGGGCGATTCGTGAATCGCCCTTACCGAACATGACCAATTAAATTAACCACAGCCATTAGGCTGTTGATGTAGAAACTTGATGAATCATAGGGCTTTAGCCCTGAATTGAGTTGGTTTGAAATTGAAATGAAGAAAATAAATTAAAATAAAATTTGCAAGACTAAATTAAAGACTATCTTTGTCGCAAATTTTAGATGTAAATTATTAACTAAATAAAATAATGTATGGATAATGCTACTAATAATCAGATAAGAATGATACGAACCACGATTAAGGCAATGGATTTGAATCCAAATCCTTGGGATGGTTTTGTAAAGATGGAAAGTTATGTTGGGCAGGTGAAAGGAATCGTTTTAGATATAGATGCTAAATTCGATTTGCTAATGGAAATTGATGGCGGACCTAAGAAACGCAAAGAATTGGTTAGAAATTTACTGATTCAAAGCACGTTGAAAATTAGTGGGTCGGGGTATGCTTATGCAGATGATGAGGATGAAACGCTTTTGATGGAAAAGATGGATATTACGAAGTCGGATATTACGGCTTTGGTGGATTCGGAGCAAGCGAATAAGGCAGAAATGGTGTTGAATGTGGTTACTCCATTGGTGGTTTCGTTGGGAGATTATAAGGTTACGCTTGCAGATTTGACTGAGTTGCATGACTACATAGTTGAATATCGGGATTTTTTGACTGCTCCGAAAAATAGTACGGATGCGGGAAGCGGTTTGAGAGATGAAATATTGATTCTTGTGAAAAAAGCTTTGCGGATTTTGAAAAAGATGGATAGGCTGATGGAGCATTTGAAAGAAGATCATAGTGAATTTGTAAAGGTTTATTTTAAAGCTCGAATGATAATTGATTTGGGACATAGATATCGGAAACCTATTAGTTTTATTACGGGAAAGACGATAAAAGTGGGTACAGGAGAAACATTGATTGATGTGAAATTGACTATTTTGGGAGATGAGAAGCATGGTGTGTTGAGTTCGAATGTTGGGATGTATAGTCTTGGGGCTTATCAGGAGGGGGATTTGATTTTGGTGGCGGAAAAGGTAGGTTTTGGAAGAAAAGAGTTTCCTTTGGTGATAGTGAAGGGGGAGAATCAGGATTTGAATATTGATTTGGAAGCTGTGGCACCGAATCCACCGGATCCGAATGAATAATTTTGATTTTAGATTTTAGATTTATGATTTGAGAGCTTGGACGGTGGTGTTCAGGCTCTTTTTTTTGTGAGGAATGGAACGCTGATGAGGCGGATTTGGGGAGGGGCGCGAATGAGGCGGATTTTTTTTTTAAACAGCAACCCCTTAATTTGACGGGAGTAAACCGCAACCCCGACATTGCATGTCGGGACAATAACAGGGAGGGATGTAATGTTTTACGCCTCGTTAGAGACGAAATGTTTATAGAAAAAAATATACATGTGGGAATATAAGCCCCGGCGGGGTGGAATATTTGAATGAATATTTTATTTGGTTTTGTAGTAGTAATAATAAAAGGTGTATCTTTGTACCGCGAAATTTGGGGAAATTTTGCTTCGTTCTTTACAACATAAGAAATTAAAGAAAAAGCGTTAGCTTTTATCGTTGCATTATGGGTAAATAAGTACCTCATGCATGGTAATAGTTATAGTTCCACGCTTTTTTTATGTATAAAAACTTCGTTGGGGACTGCGGGGGTAAAC
>CAIOJS010000177.1 GCA_903858655.1 uncultured bacterium
CTATAAAAATTTTAATTTTCTTTTTCATGTTTTTTATTATTATGAATTATTGATGTATTAATTTTTGAGTACTAATATTGTTTTTTGTTTTAGCTTTTCATCTTCCAGCAAAATTTTTGCTGATTATTTAAGGAATTAAATTATTTTCTGCTGCTTTCACAGCGCTTACGAAAATGCTCCAATTCATTTTCCGTTATTCTATAATATAAATGTTCCGTGTTTTTTAATAAAGCACCGTAGGCAATATTCCTCTCAAAAGCCCACCAAACCAAGCCTCCCAGTACAAAGCACATACACAAAAACCATATCAACAAAAAACCATTCATATAAAAAATCTATGTCATACAATTTACATCTGAAAAATTATGTAAAAGTACAAAATAAAATTCATATAAGTTCTATATGTAAAAAAAAATAAAATTTTATTTTTATCCAATCCATTGTCATATCTAAATTTAGATTACTTTTGTGTTTTCTTATTCTTTTATCCAATTCCGTTCTTTGAAAACAAGCAATAAATTATTTCCTCCATAGTCTCAGCTAACAATAACATCGGCTCAACTCACTGTAAATTAAACTGTTTCATATTTTAATTTGTGTCTCGAAACACTTTTTTACGGTCGTTGCAATCTTTTTCATAGTCGTTGCCATCTTTTTCATAATGACGGGCATCTTTTTCATAATGACGACCATCTTTTTCATAATGACGGCGTTCTTTATCATAATGACGACGATCTTTTTCATAATCGTTGCGATCTTTTTCATAATCGTTGCGTTCTTTTTCATAACGACGGCGTTCTTTTTCATAATGACGGCGTTCTTTTTCGCAGTCGTTACAATCTTTTTCTAGGTCGTTGCTCTCTTTTTCATGGTCGTTGCTTTCGGAGCAATAACGACGATATTTTTATTCATACCATCACAATATAATGTTCGCCTTGTCGTTTTATAAGTAAGCATCCTGCTCAAAATAATACTAACTCTCTAAAAACTAACCAATCAAACCTAAAAATATAATCAAATGAAATCACCCGAAGAATTACGTTTCGAATCCACATTAAAAATACGCGATCTATGCACAGTTTACCATGATCAACTAATCTTAATTCTAGAATATCCTCCTCTTAAACTTGCTTTAGACAATCATATACTCAAACTTACTGATGCCCGTGAGCTTAATATGGCTGATCTATCCAATTTATTTGCCAACAAAGATGTCGTTCAGGAAGCTGTTGTGGCTCTTGTTTTCAAATTTATGCTCCGCGCAGCCGTAAAAGCTAGTGCAATCGGCAACACCGAACTCGAAATATCTCTCGATCATCCATTATCATATTTCACCGAATGTGATGATGCTACTGTTGAGGTCCGTTGCGAAGCAACAAAAAAAATCATGAAAACTAACATCTTACTGCTAACCAATATTCTCCCTGCCGACATCACTGCAATGGAAGCAGCTCTCCTAGCTTATCACAACGCATTGCTATCCCCCGAAGAAGCTATTGAAAAACGTAAAACACAAGGCACTGAAATCATTACTCAATTATTAAACAACGCCGAGCCTACTCGCAGCAATATTGGCAAATTATTCCACTCTTACTTACCCGAAGCTGCTAGTCTATTCGATGCTGCCGCCAGCACGGGCAAATCAACTGGCATACGTCACACATCAATTGCCCTTCAAATTCTTGATTCCTTAGCTGGCATGCCGCTCAAAGGTGTCAAAGTAACTATCACCAATGGCTCTGAAACCATTACAAAATACACCACCGACCGTGGATGGGTGCGCTTCTACAGCCTCAACAATGCACTCTGGAACCTCACCATCGAATATCCTGACTACATCTCCCAACAACATCTCAACGTCCCATCCATTGATAACAAAATGACACTCCTCAACAAAAAACTCGTCAAAATCCAACCCCCGCCCCCCTCCGACGAAGACACCCCTCCCGTCTCAACTCCCCCGCCAACCGACGAAAACCCCTCCCAACTCAACACCTAATTCAACACATTAATATACATAAACAAAAAGGCTTGCTGATGGGCAAGCCTTTTTCTTTTTATCCCTCTTGTCAGTCATCAGATGACTTCAAGTCATCAGATGACTATCAACCTGTCCCATACACGAACCTCCTGTACACTTTATGTCGGGTCATTGTGCCTCTTAAACCCTCTACTTTTACTCCATTCTACCTCATCTACCCCCTCACATATTCCATTCCTTAATGATAAAATAATATAAGGGTATAGCAACGCATTGGAAAAAGATGCGTACCTTTGCAAAAATTTTCGGAAAAGAGGGCTAAAGGCTTATTTCCTATAATGTTAAACCAAAAAACGTATTTTAATCAATTGTAACAAAGAAAATCTGCCTCTGGAATGTATTGCGGCAGGGGGAAAATTCTCAAATTTTAATTCTAAAACCTGCCCCGTACACGAAGTGTCGGGGTCTTAAATCAAAAATAAAAAATGACCTTAACTAAATTAAGAAACATCGGAATTGCAGCGCATATTGACGCGGGCAAAACCACCGTAACAGAACGTATATTGTTTTTTACGGGTGTGAACAGAAAAGTGGGTGAAGTGCATGATGGAGCAGCTACCATGGATTTCATGAAACAAGAACAAGAACGCGGTATCACCATTGCTTCGGCAGCGATTACCTGCCAATGGAAGGGTTCGCAGATAAACATTATTGATACGCCCGGACACGTTGATTTCACGGTGGAAGTGGAACGTTCGTTGCGCGTTATTGATGGTATGGTGGCAGTGTTTTGTGCCGTGGGCGGCGTGGAACCTCAAACGGAAACGGTATGGGGTCAAGCGGACAGGTATAAAGTGCCTCGCATTGGTTTTGTGAACAAAATGGACCGCACGGGCGCCGACTATAATGATGTGTTGAGCATGATGAACAAATATTTGGACGCAAAAGCTGTAACATTTCAGGTGCCTATGGGCGCGGAAGATAACTTTGAAGGTATCATTGACGTGATTGAGCGTAAAGCTTATACTTTTATAGATTCAGAGAGCATAGTGATTGATATTCCTGAGGAATATAAACAAGCTACAGAAGATGCACGCACTACTTTGGTGGAAAGACTTGCAGATTTTGATGAAGAAATCATGGATTTGTATTTCGCAGAGAAAGAAGTTTCGGTGGAGTTGTTGAAAAAAGCGGCTCGCGAAGCTACGTTGAAGTTGTTGATCACGCCGGTGTTTTGCGGAGCAGCGTATAAAAATAAAGGTGTTCAGTTGATGTTGGACGCTGTGGTGGATTATCTCCCCTCTCCTATTGATGTGGGCGCGATAGTAGGCATGGATTGTGATGATCCCGAAAAGACACGCAGCAGAAATCCTTCAGCAAAAGAGCCGTTTGCAGCTTTGGCGTTTAAACTTATCAATGACCCCTTTGTTGGTCAACAAACGTTTATTAGGATTTATTCAGGCACCATCTCGAGTGGGATGCAGATTCTGAATTCGACCAAAGGAAAACATGAACGCACAGGAAGAATCCTGAAGATACATGCTAAAGACCGCGAAGAAATCAGCGAAGCAGGTCCGGGCGACATCGTGGCGTTGATCGGCATGAAATTTACGAAGACGGGCGACACTTTGTGTGATAATGATCATCCGCTCTACTTAGAAAATATTCATATTCCGCCAACAGTGATTGAGCTAAAGATTAACCCTGCCAAGAGAAAAGATCAAGAAAGGATGATAGAATCGTTGCGGAAACTATCAAATGAAGATCCTTCGTTCAATATGCGTTATGACGACGAAACTGCGGAAACAGTGGTTTCGGGTATGGGCGAATTGCATTTGGAAATCATCATAGACCGTTTGCGCAGGGAGTTTGATGTGGAAGTTGAAGTGGGTCAACCGTCGGTTGCTTTCCGCGAAGCGATTACACATGAAGCTGATTTCGATTTGAAATATGCGAAACAAAGTGGTGGTAAAGGACAGTTTGCAAGAACTGTGTTGCGTATTGAGCCTAACGAAGGTAAGGGTTATGAGTTTATAGATAAGATTAAAGGTGGTGTGATTCCTGCTGAATATGTGGTTTCGGTTGACAAAGGTATTAAGAAGACTTTGGTTGGCGGTATCATCGCGGGTTTCCCAATCCTGGATGTGAAAGTAACGTTGTTGGATGGTTCTTATCACCCTGTGGATTCTTCGGATATGGCTTTCCAAACCTGTGCGTCGATGTGTTTTAAGAGTGCGTTCTTGAAAGCGAATCCTGTGTTGTTGGAACCTGTGATGAAAGTTGAAGTGAACACACCTGATGATTATATTGGCGAGATTGTGGGCAACTTGAACAGACGTCGTGGAAAGATAGAATCTATGCGTCGTTATCGTAAAGGCTCGCAAAAACTGAATGGTTTTGTTCCGTTGATGGAAATGTTTGGTTATGCAACGCAATTGCGTAATATATCGAGCGGACGTGCTAACTATTCGATGGAGTTTCATCAATATGAAGCCGTTCCAAAAGCTATTCAGGAAGAGGAATTGAAGAAGATAGCGGAAAAGAAGAGGTTGGAGAAGAGTTAGACGACTACGGTTAGAAATCCTTTCTGTGGGTTTATAAAATTCATCATAATTTCTTGATGATTTATGATAAGAAAAAGGCGGGTTATCCCGCCTTTTTCCATTATTTTTATATAAGTATAAAATTATAATAACCAAAGTATCAAATTCTCGTATAAGGTTTGGCGAAATTTTGTCATTTAAAAAATACATTTGAATTGTTTATGGTTATTGACCTACATACATTTTTACATTTCGATAGATATAATAGTCTCAAGAGGATTGTTATGGCTATGGTTGTGTTTGTTATGTTGGGTTTTGTTTTGACGATGGATTCTTTTGGTCAGAATAATCCTGAGGGCGGTGATAAAAACAAGAAGGCTTTTGATGAATGGAAAGAGATTTTTAAACTGCGGAGCGAGTTTGTTAAAAATCAATATGGGAGTCGTTATGTGTTGGGGATTTTTGATGGGCACTTCATCGGTCCTAATGATGAGGACAATTATGGAATTAGAACTTACACCACGGCTTATGATTATCTGATTTTGGGTAATAGTTTATTATCTACTCTTATTAATTTTGGTTTCACTGCCGACAAAATAGACTTTTTGTCGAGTAAAAGTGTGCCCGACCATCATCCGTATCCCTTGGGGTGCATTGGGCATTATATGATAACTCAAAGTAAAACGTGGGTGGACTCTTCGTATAATGCAAATGTAGGGAAGAATGTGGCAGTGGACAAGCCGTTTAAATCGAGTATTGCACATTTAGGCATAGATTCCGTTCAGGTTCATGCTGACCTTGCCGGGTTTTGTATAAAGCGAAAGGAAGTAAACAAATCGGGCTATGATACGATTATTCTTCCACAAATAGAAGGAAGTGGTTCGTGGAAGGATGCCAATAATTTTGATATGGCTTACGAATGGTTCGAGACATTTTTCTTGAAGTATTGCGATAGCATAGGTATTAGCAAAAGACAGTTCTCGAAGAAGACCCCGCCCGAAATTCAGCAGTGTATATTGCAGCGGTTTAATACGAAGAAATATTTACAGGAGAATAATCTGACGGAAAAAGATTTGACATACAAATTGCTTGACCATTATAAAAACGATGCATTCGACTTATTGCATCAGCAGAACGAAGTGGTGTTACGGATGGGCAATTATGAGCTGTTTCGGTATTTTAATGATGTGTATTGGCGGGATATAAATGAAGGCGTGGTGATGGTGGGACGTGGCAAGAACGATGCGGGAGAGTTGGTGGACTATAGTTATGTGTGGAAGCCCGGCGACAGGAAAAATTCGGTGTGGCATTGTGCGTTTCAGTACGATAAAGACCGTGAAACAAATCCTCATTCGGGATTGATTAATTATATAATGCTGCCATACGGCACTAAAGGGCGGAATATGCCCACTGTGGTGCCCAATGACATCCCTCCTTTTTCGCAGTTTGAGGGGGTGGTTATCTATACGGAAGGTTGTGAAAAGCAGGGATACTCTAATAAAGATGATATTTGGCTCAATACACTAAACGGGCGCATGGTGAACAGGAATTTCTTCTGTTATAATTATGAGGTGGGCATTTTGCCGCTGAATGATGACGGCACAGTGGACGGAATTTACCGTATTTTTGTGTGGAAGGACAATAAAGAGTATTGGGCGTATATTTATTGTGGGAAACATGCCGGTGTGAGAGGCGGCAAGCCCGGTAAATCGTTCGTTGACCAAGTAGATAATTTCAGGAAGAACTATAATTTTTCGGATTATTGGTATTTCTATAAGGAAGTTGACTATACGAAAAACGTTACGGACAATATGCCCATATTTATTGGCAAGTTGGAAAGCCTAGAGAAACATGAGAAAGGAATTGACGGCAAAACACGACCTAAAATCAAGATTCCGATTGTGATTCCGAATGCTAATAATCCTAAAAAGCCTACTATAAACAACTTTTTTGTCGTTTTGAATGGTGACCACACCGGTACGATTTTGCCGCGGAAGCTTAATTTTGTGTGGGAGATAGAAATATGGGACGATTACACCAACAATATTTTGGTGAAGCGCAAATCTGTGATATTGAACATCGGTGGGAAGAAAATCAGTTTGGACAAGATGGACGAATATCTGAAAAAGACAGAGTTTTCGGGTTCTGATGTGCGCAAGGCAAACGATGAGTTTGAGAAAAATGTGGCTAATGCCAATGTGAAGGAGCCTGTGGAGAATTACAATGAGCTTTATAACAGTCATATTTATAATCTGCAAAACTCGGATGAAACTCAAAGTTTGATTGATGCTGTTAAGGAAGAATTGGCGGCTGTTCGCTATGAGATGCCGAAGGCTGAGCGGACTTTGGAGATAAGTCAGGATGAAAATTCGGACAAAATTGCACAGCTAAAAAAACAACTGGACGCCCTGGTGGCAGATAAAAAGACCAAAAAACCCATTTATCAACAAACTAAGGATGAATATGATAATTTGAAGGAGATTGTGGATAAAAAACTGTTTCATTATAACAAGTTGCTGGCTAGGGAAACTTATCTGATTGAACTCTTGGGACGCTGCAATGAGCGGCTAAACATTAATCTGGACAATGATTTGGCAATGGCGGAGTCGCGGATAATTTTTCTGGAGGGTGAGCGAAAAAAATATGCCGACCAGCTTGAAAAACTTAAATCTGAGGGAAAATCTTCGGGCGATACGTATCAGCAAATTAAAACTTCTGTGACCAACAAGGAGCAAGAGTTGAAACAGGCGGAAGATAAGAAAAAGAAAATTGAAATTTTGATTGCAAACCAGAAGAAACTGCAGTCGGAGCAGTGAGCTTCAACTTTAATCCCCTACCCTAAAGTTTAAAAGGATATTTGTCGGATTAATAATCTCATGCATAAAAGATTCAAGTATGCTCATCATGAAGCAAATGTCATCAATAAATTAGTATTTTAAAAACATACGCATTGGTTCCATTGCTCAATGAATATACTTTTGTATCATAAAAATAAACTTTTTCTTCTGAAATGATATATAATTTCCAATAATATTGTAATTTTGCATCATAAAATATAAAAATGGGAACGTGTAAAAATCTTTTTTATAGCAACAGAATTAGAACTTGATACTATCATTTATTTTTTACTTTTTATAATTATATGATTGAATTAAAAAGAAATATTTCATTTGAGGAATTAGCCCTTCAGGAAGGCTTACCTAAAATAATGGTAAGCACATTGCAGGCGGAAGGTTTGGACTCTTTAACTAAAGTAATTGATTATTATAAAGAACATGGGAATTTTTATAAAATCAGATATTATGGAATTAGTAAAAGTCAAAAATTAGAAGCTTTTTGTTTAAAATATATGGATGAAATTATATATATTGATGAAATTGTAGAGCAAAATCAAATAATTTCTTTAATATATTCATTTTCTGAATTTAAAACTAGAATTTTTTATTATCAGATACCCTATTTCATTTCAAAGTTAAACCCGCGTCTGACTAAAATTTTTGAACAGCTTTTTAGGGA
>CAIOJS010000178.1 GCA_903858655.1 uncultured bacterium
ATTTGATATTAACCACGAGTAAGCATCTGCAATCGTCGTCTTGCCTCCTCTGTTCTTTGCGTAGATATTTGCATCCTTCCCTGCGAAGTCTAATTCAACATGCGCGATTCCCTTGAAATTTCTGATACTTATTGTCTGCAACTTCATTTGATTTGCGCCCCCTTTGCCTTGTAAGCATTATAAAGTGTTTTTGCACCCGAATAACTTGCAAACGCTACGTGCAATTCCAATCTTTTTTCTTTTATGTCGGTTTCAGCCATTTCAATCATTTCGTTAATATCCTCGTTGTCTATAATGTCATTAAACAAACTCGACTTACTCATATATTGTTGTTCAATCATACCGTCTATGAATCTCAAACTTGAACATATAAAACAATCACAACCAACTTTCTTCTCGTGTTCCATCGCCAATGATTTCACGATATCCACTTTTGCGTTTTGAATATCATATTTTACATTTTTTAACAAATCTTCAAGAAAATCCTTATCCTGCATCCGCATTTACCCTCCTCATAATTTTTACTCATGCCCTGATTCTGTCGATGCAATATGCCATGCAATTTAGAATCCACCTCAACGATATCCTTCTTCCACGATACCTACTAGCCTTCGCCTCATGCGTCGTGTATCGCATTGCCGCCTGATACTCTACGGCTGTTACTTGCCCCGTGCGAGCCTCTAACATTTGTCGCAACATTTGATTCTCTCCTTTCTTCTAACTCCCATTCCTTCTCTTTCTCCTTCTGTCTAGCAATATATAGGGGCAGAAACTCTTCTTTTGTGTATGTTTCGGGCTTTCCTTCCCACTTGAAATACACAGGCATATCCTTTATATCCATACCGTTTTTTAGCCCCTTCGCCATATCCATCACCCCCTATTCACAAACTATAGACAAATTCAACAAAAACAGACGAAATTATTCTGTAAACTTTGGTAATATTGCCATATTGTTACATTCTGGCAATCGTGATATAGTTTCTGTGTTATTGCTCTTTGACAATTGAACCGTCCATGTTATCCAATTGGTAACCACCTCGCAAAAAAAATATATCAGTGATTTCTTTATTCAGAAAAGCACTAATTATCTCCATTTCTTTTTCATCAAAAAGTAAAAACCCATTGATTTTTCTACTAAAATTAGTCCCTGATATACCTGCGGCTTCTGCTACTTCTGTATATTTTTTACCACTTTCAATTATTGCAGCTTTTAATTTTAAATTTACATTTCTTTTTCTCAAATCATCACCCCCCTTAGAGTTCGTTATCCATTTGGCAACAAAATAATCTTATTATACATATGGTAACTTGTAAAGTGTTTTTAGAAATTTTGTTATATATTTGGCAACATTGTTTTATTATTGCTAAACAAATGGTTATAATTATCAAAAAGGGAGGGATTCTCTTGGCAACTTTCGGGCAACGGTTAAAACAATTAAGAACAAAAAAAGATAATATGTCATTAGAATTTCTCGCTGAATAGATTGAAACAACAAAAGCGACTTTAAGTCGCTATGAAAACGGGAAGA